>NZ_JAMOKX010000006.1 GCF_023646285.1 Helicobacter colisuis
TAAAAATGAAACTTACTTAAGTGGAAATATGGGAATCAAGTATAAGTTTTAAAAGTTACTAGCTAGAAATAAATTATCTTTAATTTCTAGCTAGTTTGGAGGTTTAAAAAATAAGAGAAAAACCAAAACACCATAAGCAAAAATAAATCATTTAAAAAAATAAGGAGAATCTCTTAGAATTAATAGATTCTCTTAAATTTAATCTCCTTAATATGAATTTCATTTATTTGTTATTTTTTTATTTAGTGGTTTTATTGCGGTTGTGTTACCATCTTACCCTCCATTTTACTTTAAATTATAAAAACTCCATCACAATGCACTTTATAAAAAAATCACAAAAAATACCAAATTTTACAAAGATATACGCTTAATTGACAATATATATATTTTAAAATATAATGCACAAAATAAAATCATAAAGGCAAAAACTGATGGAAGTTGAAGGTAGGATCTGGGTCAAGGAAAATGGTAAAAATTTCATAGGGCACGGAAAGGTAGAACTTTTAGAAAGAATCCATAAAAGTGGTTCAATCTCAAAGGCGGCTAAAGAAATGAGAATGAGCTATAAAGCCGCTTGGGATTGCATTGATGCAATGAATAAACTCTCCCAAGAACCCATTGTGATTTCTGCACTTGGCGGTAAAAATGGGGGTGGCACAAGCGTTACCCCAAAGGGCTTAGAAATCATTAAAGCCTTTAGGCAAATGGAAAATATTTATGAAGAACTTCTAAAAATGTTTGAACAAGATTTGCAAGCTTGGAATAGCTTAAAAATTAAAGAAGCTTTTAGCTTACAAAAACAACTACAAACAACGAGGAGACCTATGATTAAAACAAGTGCAAGGAATCAATTTTTTGGAAAAATCAGTCATATAAAACTAGGTAGCGTTAATGCAGAAGTAACGCTTCAAGCAGGGGAATTAAATATTATTAGCATAATCACTTTAGAAGCTTTGAGAGAAATGAATTTAAAGGTGGGCGATTCTTGCTATGCACTTATTAAAGCTAATTGGATTGTGGTTTTTAATGAGCAACCTAAAGGTTCTATGAGAAATTGCATTAAAGGGGAAATAGCTAATCTAATCAAAGGAGAAGTTAATACGCAAATACAAATCAAACACGGCGACACTTATTTAAGTGCAATCATCACAAAAGAATCTTGCGATGAGTTAGAACTGACTTTAGGCAAAGAGGTATGGTTTGGATTCAAAGCAAATCATGTTATTTTGGGAATTTAATTAAACAAAAATTCAAAACAAAAAGGAGAGAAAATGTTAAAAGGATTTAAAAAAATAGTATTTATGGGGGCTTTATTGTTGTTTGGCGCACAATTTGCCAACGCAGAACAAATTAGAGTTTTAGGGGCTGCTTCACTTAAATATGTGTTAGAGGATATTAAAAATGAATTTTTAAAAAATCGCCCAAATGACAAAATAGAAATTTCCTATACTTCTAGTGGAAAGGCTTATGCGCAAATCAAAAATGGTGCGCCCATTCATCTCTTTGTGGCAGCTGATGTGAGCTATCCCGCCAAACTCTATGCTGAGAAACTTGCTCCACAAAAAGAAGAAATTTATGCCAAAGGAAAACTTGTCTTATGGAGTAATAATTCAAATTTCAAAATTACAAAATTCACAGATATTCTAAATCCAAAAATCCTACACATTGCTATCCCAAATCCCAAAGTAGCCCCTTATGGTAGAGCAAGTATGGAAGCACTAGAGGCTACAGGAATATTACAGAAGATACAAGACAAGCTTGTAATGGGAGAGAGTATTGGAACTGCCACTACCTATGTAGAATCACAAAATGCTGAAGTGGGATTCACCGCCTTATCTATGCTTGGGGAAAATGGAATCCACACTCCAACAATGAGCTTTATTACAATTGATGAAAAGCTTTATAAGCCCATTAGTCAAGCCCTGGTTATCCCAAATTATGGAAAAGATTCTAAACTCGCCCAAGCTTTTAAAGAGTATATCTTAAGCCAACCCGCTAAAGATAAATTTATACAATTTGGATATGCCGTTGAATAATCTCAATGGCACTCTAAAAGCAATTTATTCTAGCAATGGCATATCAAGATTAGTTTTACAAAGTCAAGACAAAGAATTATCGCTTTTGTTGTTAGAAGAATTATCACAAGATCTTTTGGGTAAAAAGCTAGAGATTAATTTCAAAGAAACCAATGTCATTCTAGCATTCAAACTAGAGGGAGCAAAAAATACCTTTTGCTCTAAAATTTTAGAAATCCAAAGCGATGCTCTTTTTGCGCGGATTTCTCTGGAGTTTTCATCGGCAAAATATGGGATTATTCAGGCACTTACAGATTTAGAATTTGTCTCAAAAAATTGCTTAAAAATCGGTAGTGAAGTTTATTGGCATATCCCAGAAAATGAAATTATGTTGCTAGGAATATCCTAATGGATTTCGCACAAACTATGATTCTAACCTTTAAGGTTTCGCTAATCACAACTTTTTTGCTTTTATTAATCTCAATTCCCATTGCCTATTTTCTTGCCTTTAGTAAAAGCAAAATCATACCTTTCTTGGAAGCCATTGTTTCTATGCCCTTAGTGCTTCCTCCAAGTGTGCTTGGATTTTATTTACTTGTTTTTTTTAGCCCACAAAATACCTTTGGAAAGTTTTTATTAGAAACCTTTAATCTCAAGCTTGTTTTTAGCTTTGAGGGCTTAATTGTTGCTTCGATTCTCTTTACTTTACCTTTTATGGTAAATCCAATCCAAACAGGCTTTTCTAGTATTCCAAAATCACTCTATGAAGCCGCGCTAAGCCTTGGTAAGAATCGCCTTGAAATCCTCTATCGCGTTTTACTGCCAAATATGAAAAATTCTATTATAATTGGAGCTGTGGTCTCCTTTGCGCATACCATTGGAGAATTTGGTGTTGTAATGATGATAGGGGGAAATATTGCAGGAGAAACGCGCCTAGCAAGTATCGCCATCTATGATGAAGTTGAGGCGCTTAACTATGCCTTAGCGCATCAATACGCATTAAGCCTTTTTGTCATTACTTTTTGCATCTTGCTTTTTACATTTTATCTTAACAAAAAGCACACACGATGATTTACTTAGATTTTTGCAAAAAACTACACAGCACTCAAGGTGAGCTACTCTTAAAAGTGCAATGCGAATTTAAAATGCAAGATTTAATCACACTTTTTGGGAAAAGCGGAGCGGGTAAAACCACTATATTACGAATCTTATGCGGTCTTACTACTCCAGATAGCGGAATAATTAAAGTGCAAGATGAGATTTGGTTTAGCTCTAAAGACAAAATCAATCTTCCCCCACAAAAACGAAAAGTTGGCTTTGTTTTTCAAGATTACGCCCTTTTCCCCAATATGAGCGTCTCTGAAAATCTCCTTTTTGCCTTGCCAAAGGGTGGAGATAAAAAACGCATTGACTTTTTGCTAGAAATCACCGAATTACAAAACCTAAAAAACTTTAAACCCTCTATGTTAAGTGGCGGACAACAACAGCGTGTCGCTCTTGCAAGGGCTTTGGTAAGGGATCCAAAAATACTTCTTTTAGATGAACCATTTTCTGCGCTTGATTCAGCAATGGCTCAAAAACTCCAAGAAGAGCTTTTAGGAATTCACCGACAATTAAACCTAACAACCTTTCTTGTTAGCCACAATTTTGGAGAAGTATTTTTTCTCTCTCAATATGTCGTGTATTTAGAAAATGGAATCATTAGCAAACAAGGTAGCCCAAGCAAAGTATTTCTAAACCAAATTCCAAGCGGAAAATTCCGCCATAGCGGAACCATTTTAGAGATCAAGCCAAGCGGACTTGTGTGTATCATAAGTATTCTAGCTGGGAATGAAGTTACCAAAATTATCATCTCCAACCAAGAATCCAAAGAATTCAAAGTAGGAGATTTTGTGATTATTAGCTCTAAAGCGTGGAATCCAACCCTTACTAAAATATAACGCTTTTTACTCGTGTCTCAACGCATCAATAGGATTAAGCCTTGAAGCTCTTCTAGCAGGGAGATAACCAAACAAAATACCAATAAATGCCGAAAATAAAAAGGCAATCATAGCCACGCCATAATCAAAATGAAATGGAATATTCATTAAATGACAAATTCCAAGCGAACCAAAAAAGGCTAGGATAATTCCAATAAATCCACCTAACGAACTTAGCGTTACTGATTCAATTAAAAACTGCAACAACACCTCGCTCTCTAAGGCTCCAATGGCTAATCTTGTCCCAATCTCTTTGGTGCGTTCTGTTACAGAGACTAACATAATATTCATAATACCAATCCCCCCAACAATCAAACTAACACCTGCAATAGCACCCAAGAATAATGTAAGATTAGCTGTTGTGCTTTTCATCATTTCAATAATCTGCTTAGTATCCATAATCTCAAAATCATTTTTCTGCCCTTCTCTAATGTTTCTAATTCCCCTTAATGCTTCTGTAATCAATCCAACTGCAGCAGTAGAATCCACATCGTCTTTTAGCGAAATCATAAGGCGACTAATATTATAAAGCGAATCGGATTTTAAAATACTGCGCTGGTAAGTCTTAAGAGGAAGCAAAATCACATCATCTTGATCATTGCCCATAGCGCCCTGCCCTTTACTTTTTAAAACCCCAATGCAATCACACACAATATTTCCAAGCCTAATACGCGATCCAAGCGGATTAGTCTTGCTTTCACCAAAGAGATTTTTTCTAACGCTCTCACCAATCATACAAACATTGCTACCTGCGCGGTATTCTTCCTTGCTAAACTTCCTGCCTTCTGCAATTCCCCAATCTGTGGCTATAAAATATTCTGCATTGATTCCTTGTGCTTGGGTTTGCGTGTTGCTTTGGCGAAATTGCGCCAAAACACCTGCCGAAGATAGCGGAGCAATAGCGCGCGTCAAATACCCAACTTGCAATTTTAATTCTTCAACATCTTGAAGCATAAACTGCTTTCGCCCACCTTTACCGGGTGTTTGATCTCGCGCTGGAAAAATAAGCAATATATTGCTTCCAAGACTACTCATTCTCTCTGTAATAACTTGAGTTGTGCCATTTCCAAGCGTAATCATAATAATCACTGCTCCCACTCCAATAATCACCCCAAGCATTGTTAGAATTGCGCGCAAAAAATTCCTTTTAATCTGCCTAAAAGCTAAAAAAAATGCATTAAGAATCATCAAGCTTCCTTTGAATGCAATTTGTTTAAATCACTATTTTTAGAACTTTCTTTAGAATCAGATTGCACTTGCCCATCTAAAAATACAATTTCACGCGTAGCATATTTTGCCATATCTAGCTCGTGAGTTACCATTAAAATTGTAATTTGAGCCATAGTATTTAAGCGCGATAGAATCTCCATAATTTCCACACTTCTTTTGGTATCTAAATTACCTGTTGGCTCATCAGCTAACAAAAAAAGTGGTTTGGAAGCAATTGCTCTTGCAATTGCAACGCGCTGTTGCTGACCACCACTTAATTCATTGCTACTATGGTGGCACCATTTCTCCAAACCCACCATCTCTAAAGCCTCCATAGATAATCTTATGCGCTCTTTTTTGGGAACTTGACGATAAAGTAAGGGTAATTCTACATTTTCCAAAGCTGTAGTACGTGGCAATAGATTAAAGCCCTGAAAAATAAAACCAATATAATGTCTCCTTAAAATTGCTTTTTGCTTGAGTGTTAATCCACATACATTAACTCCGCAAAAATCATAGATTCCACTACTTGGACTATCAAGACAACCCAAAATATTTGCCATAGTGGATTTTCCACTACCACTAGGACCCATCAAAGCCACAAATTCACCTTGAGAAATTTCTAGATTCACACCACGCAAAGCTTCAAAAACATTAGGTGGCTTGCCATAGCTTTTATGAATATCTCTTAGGGTAATAAAACTCATTTATCCGCCTTTATTTACCCTGCTTTTGTCCGACAATCACCAACATATCTGGCTTAATAGAATCGCCTAAAATCTGTGTGCTTTGTCCATCGCTAATCCCTGTTTCTACTTCTATTTTTTTAGGTGTTCCATTTTCTAAAATCCATACAGATCCTATTGTTTTTCTTTCATTATTAGCTGCAACTTGTCTTTGGTGCTTAGGACGCATTTGAACAAATGGATTAAAGGGGGATTTTTTAGGAGTAACTTCTTGTATTTTGGGAGTAAAATACAATGCGCTAGAGGGAACTAAAAGCGCATTTTTCGCACTTGCTACTTCAATATCAGCTGTAGCACTCATTCCTGGGCGCAAAAGCAAATCCTTATTACTTACATAGATTCTTGCTTCATAGCTTACAATCCCACTACTTGTCGTAGTAGTTGAACTCGAAGCAGTGGAGCTTGAAGTATTTGAAGCCCCATAATTCACTCTATCTACTTTTGCCTTAAAAGTTTTAGCAGGGTAGGAATCCACACTAAACTCAACACTTTGCCCCACTTTCACTTTGCCAATATCTGCTTCAGAAATACTTGCATTAAGCTCCATTTCTTCCAAACTCTCTGCAATGATAAAAAACTCTGGTGCTTGAAAACTAGCTGCCACACTCTGTCCTACCTCAATGGAACGCTGCAAAACTACTCCATCTATGGGGCTTGTAATTTTTGAATTTCGCAAATCCACTTGGGTAGAACGAATAGAAGTCTCAATCTCCTTAATACTTGCTTTCCTAATCTCTACATTACTTAAAGCTTCATTGTAAGCAGTTTTTGCTGTTTCTAACTCCAAAATTGAAGGGGTTTTGCCTTTGGTTTTTTGGTATAAATTTCGATACTGCTTATATTGCCATTGTTTCTCTTGTAGCGTTACTTGCGCACTTTTTAGTTGAGCTTTAGCGCTCTCTAGCTGCGCTTGATAGCGATAAAGATCTTGCTCAATGCTCTCTGAATCAATCTTAGCTAGAATCTGACCCTTTTTTACTTTATCATTCACATCAACCAACACTTCAAGCACAATTCCTGAAATAACCGAACCAATAGAGATTTCATTAGTTGGCGAGAGTGTGCCATTAGCACTAATAGTGCTTGAAATATCGCCTATAAAAGCCTTTTGCGTTTGATAGCTTATACTTGGCTCCCTTGTATTCCACCAATAAATTAGTGCTATTAAAATTGCCACTACGACGCTAATAATCCCCCAAACTAAAAAGATTTTTTTATAATTTTTTTTAGGGTTAATGGTGTTTAAAATGCTTTGTGTGCTTGTCATTGCGCTTCCTTTGTTAAATAGAGATTCCCGCCAAATGCTTTAAAGAGAGTAACCAAAGCCTGTAAGTGCGTATTTTTAGAAGTATTAAGATTTTTTTGAGAATTATTTAAAGAAGTCTTGTTAGTCAAATATTCTAGCTCATCAATCAAGCCTATAGAACGCCTATTAGCAGAAAACTCATAATAGCTTTTTGCATTTTGGAGTCTTTGGGTGTTATTTTGAACTTGTAATTGAGAACTTTGGGTGTTAAAAATCGCATTTTCAACTTCGGCAAGTGCGGTATTGAGAGTTTTCTGCAAGGTTAGGTAAGATTCTTGAAGTATTGCATCTTGCAAAAAATAATTTTGCGTTAATTGTGTGCGGTTTAGAATCGGAGCTGTAAGCCCTGCTGCCAAGCTCCAAGCCAAATTCCCTGCTTCACCCTGTGAAGATCCTAAAACATCGCTCAAATTTGCGCTCAAAGATAAAATGGGAAATAAACTTGCCTTGGCATTTTCTTTATTATAAACTTGCGCATAAAGGCTTTGAATAGCAGCTTTAATATCAGGACGAAAGAGTAAAACATCCGCTGGAATCGTATTTAGAGCAAAAGCGCTGGGCAAAACAAAAACATAATCTCCAAGCAAATTAAAACCAAGATTCTTGACATCTAATAACACCAAAAGTGCATTTTTGGTTTCCTCTTGTTTGCTTTTGAGTTGCTCAAGGATATTTTGTTCATTTGTAAGCATATCTTGCGCATCAAATAGCTCTGTGGTGTCAAGCAAACCATTTTCAACTTTAAGACGTGTGAGTTCCAATATATCTTGATAATACAAAATATTTTCTTGCGTTAGCAGAATATTTAAAGACATTTCCCTTAGCGTAAAATAAAGATTTGCCACATCGCCTAACAAGATAATTTGTGCATTAGACAAATCCTCCAAACTCTTATAATACAATGATTCTTTGGCATTTTTAGTAGCACTCAAACGTCCAAATAAATCCACTTCCCAAGAAAGTGTAGCTTGAATCTGTGTGTTTTGATTTGAAGTCTCTACCACTGCACCATTTTTCACAGAACTTCCTCGCGTATGGCTATCATTCACTTTCAAATTTGCATTCACTTGTGGAAACATTTCGCCCCACGCACTCTTTAGCTGACTTCTAGCTTGTAGTATTCTTGTTTGCGCGATCTGTAAATCCATATTTTGCTTAATTGCAATTTCTATTAACCCCCATAAAACTTCATCTGCAAATAAAATTTGCATTTGTTCTTTGGGTGATAGAATCGTGCTACTTGGCATAGCAAATGCAATTTGCTCGATAATTTTTTGATTAGCAAAATTTTGAGGAATCTTTTGCGTGAGTTCTCGATGATTTGGCACTTGGGTTGCACACCCACAAAAAACAATAAAACTAAAAATGATAGTAACAATCCTAGACAAAAATTTTCCTTAGAAGTTTTAGCAAAATCTTATCAAATAAAAGTGAATAAAGTGTGAAATTTTACAAAATCTTTAACTTCAAAATGCTAAGATTACACAAAAATTTTAAGAAGGGAATACTATGCAACGACCACAAATCGACAAGCAAGCCATAGCGCAGTTCTTTAAAGAATGCAAAGAAAATGAAGTTGAATTTATTGATTTCCGTTTTACCGATATTAAGGGAATTTGGCACCATCTCTCATTTAGTGCAAGCACAATTGATGAGAGTAGCTTTGAGGGTATTCCTTTTGATGGCAGTTCTATCCCAGCATGGCAACCTGTAGATAAATCCGATATGATTCTTATCCCTGATCCTGTGCGATATTTTATCGATCCATTTACCGCTGATACTACAATGGTAGTGTTTTGTGATGTATGGGACATTTACAAAAATCAACCCTATGAAAAATGCCCCAGAAGCATTGTAAAACGAGCGATGCAATACCTCAAAGAAACCGGAATTGGTGATGTGGCTTATTATGGACCAGAAAATGAGTTTTTTGTTTTTGATTCCATTAAGATAAAAGATTCTGTCAATTGTCAATATTATGAAATTGACACAGAAGAGGGCGAGTGGAATCGAGATAAGGAATTCGAGGGTGTTAATATGGGACATCGCCCTGGAACTAAAGGAGGATACTTCCCTGTAGCACCTGTAGATACTATGGTAGATATTCGCGCTGAAATGGTAAAAGTGCTCAATCAAGTGGGCTTAGAAACTTTTGTAGTGCATCACGAAGTTGCCCAAGGACAAGGTGAAATTGGAGTTAAATTTGGTGATATGCTTGAAGCTGCTGATAATGTCCAAAAGCTTAAATATGTTGTCAAAATGGTCGCTCACCTAAATGGCAAAACAGCAACCTTTATGCCAAAACCACTTTATAATGACAATGGTAGCGGAATGCACACACACATTAGCATTTGGAAAGAAGGCAGAAATCTCTTTGCAGGGAATGCTTATGAAGGTTTGAGTGAAATGGCACTACATTTCTTAGGTGGAGTATTAAACCACGCACGCGGATTAGCTGCTTTTACCAACGCAAGCACTAACTCTTATAAACGCTTAATACCTGGTTTTGAAGCACCATCAATTCTTACTTATTCTGCACAAAACCGCAGTGCGAGCATAAGAATCCCTTACAATAGTGGAGAAAAAGCAAAGCGAATGGAATTTAGATTCCCTGATAGCTCTAGCAATCCTTACCTTGCTTTTGCTTCCCTACTTATGGCAGGAATCGATGGAATCCAAAAGCAAAGTGATCCAGGAAAACCTATGGAAGTAAATCTTTTTGAACTCACACTTGATGAAATCCGCGAAAAAGGTATCAAACAACTTCCACACACTTTACGCCACGCTGTTGAAGAAATGTTGCTAGATAGAAATTATCTAAAAGAGGGCGGAGTCTTTAGTGAAGAGTTTATCCAAACCTATAAAAAATACAAATTTGAAACAGAAATTTGGCCATGGGAAGGACGACCGCACCCATTTGAATTTCTAACAACTTATAGTTGCTAAGAAACTCCAATTTCTTAGCTTCTAAAAAGTTATAGAATGTGGTTTTTATTTTCTCCTAGTGAAAAAAAACACCTTCATCATACCACTGAAATCCCAAGCATAGAGGGATTTTATAAAAATTTTTTAGCACAAAATCTCCAAGAAATTTTACAGCAATATACCCACTATCTTAAAACTAGTAACGAATCCTCACTGCAAAAGCTTTTTGGCACCAAACAAATTATCCTAGATGAACTTGCTCTAGCGCAGAATCTTTTTACATCACCACTTGTTGATTCTATCCTGCGCTATAATGGCGTTGCCTACAATGCCTTAGATTTCAAAACTTTGAATAAAAAATCCCAAAATTATCTCAATGAGAAAGTTTTAATTTTTTCTAATCTTTTTGGGATTTTAAGGGCTAATGATAAGATTCCGTACTATGATTTAAAACAGGGTGAAGGATTTTTGGGATTTGAAACTAAAAAATTCTATCACGATAATCAAGAAATCTTTTTACATTTTCTCAAAAAAGACAAAGAAGTGCTAGATTTACGCGCCGGATTTTATCAAAAATGCTTAGAATTGCCCAAAGATTTCTTAATTTATGAGCCACTTTTTATTAAAAATGGTAAAGTAATTAGCCACTATGCTAAACATTATCGCGGAATCTTGCTAAGAGAGTGTGCTAAAAACACCCTTGCTTCTCTTGAAGATTTGGAAAATATGGAGATTCAAGGACTAAAATTGCTAGAGATTCAAACAAAACCTTACAAAAAAAGTCAAAAAATCTTTTTAACCTATGAAGTAAAAAATGCTTGATTTTATGTATAATTCTAGAATTAACAAATTATCAATCAACTAAGGAATATAAATGGAATTTCGTGGAAAAAATGTTTTAATTACAGGTGCAAGTAAAGGCATTGGCGCAGAAATTGCAAAGCTTTTAGCACAAATGGGCTTAAAGGTATGGATTAATTATCGCTCCAAACCTGAACTTGCTGATTTGCTTAAAAGCCAAATTGAATCAAGTGGTGGCAAGGCTGCTGTGATTGGATTTGATGCAACCAAAGAGGAAGAATTTATCGCAGGCATTGAAGCTATTTTAAGCAGTGATGGTGAATTAAGCTACCTTGTGAATAATGCTGGTATCACCAATGATAAGCTCTCTATGCGAATGAAAACAGAAGAATTTAATGGAGTTTTAGAAGCCAATCTTACTTCAAGCTTCATTGGTTGCAGGGAAGCCCTAAAGATTATGCGAAAGCAGGGCTATGGAAGTGTGGTCAATATCTCTTCAATCATCGGAGAAATCGGTAACATCGGGCAATGCAACTACGCTGCAAGCAAAGGTGGAATGATTGCAATGACAAAATCTTTTGCCAAAGAAGGTGGAAGCAAGGCTATTCGCTTTAACTGCATTACTCCAGGATTTATCCAAAGTGATATGACAGAGGGATTAAAAGAAGAAATCAAACAAACTTATGCTGCTAATATTCCACTTGGCAGATTTGGAAGCGGAAAAGAAGTTGCTGGTGCTGTTGCTTTCTTGCTTTCTGAATATTCTAGCTATGTTACAGGCGAAGTTTTAAAGGTAAATGGCGGATTATATATGTAAAAATTGCTTTTTTTAAGAAAAACTTAGCTAGAATAGCGATTTATGATTTTTTTAAGGAGAATACGATGGCATTATTCGATGAAGTAAAGGCAGTTGTAGTAGAGCAACTTAATGTAAATGAGGGAGAAGTAAAGCCAGAATCAAAATTCGTAGATGATTTAGGTGCTGATTCTTTGGATGTTGTTGAGCTTGTTATGGCATTAGAAGAAAAATTTGATATTAATGTGCCTGATGAAGATGCAGAAAAAATCTCAACTGTGGGTGATATTGTCGCTTATATCGAAAAAGCAAAAGCATAATCTAAAGTATGCCTTTTGGCATACAAAATTTTATTGTTAAGGATCAAAAATGCGAAGAGTAGTGGTTACAGGTATAGGAATGATTAATTCTTTGGGTTTAAACAGAGAGGATTCTTTTAGAGCTATTGTTGAAGGAAAATGTGGAATTAAAACAATCTCCTCTTTTGATGTATCTGAATTTCCTGTAAAGATTGCTGCAGAAATCACAGATTTTGATCCAAATAGCGTAATGGATGCAAAAGAAGTCAAAAAGGCTGATAGATTTATCCAACTCGGAATCAAAGCTTCTAAAGAAGCAATGGAAGATAGTGGCTTAGTTGATTCCCAAAACAATCTATTAGTAGATGGAGAGAGATTTGGAATTAGTTCTGCATCTGGAATTGGGGGATTGGGTAATATTGAAAAAAACTCTGTAATTAATTTTGAACGCGGACCTAAAAGAATCTCCCCTTTCTTTATTCCCTCAGCCCTTGTAAATATGCTAAGCGGTTTTATTTCAATTGACTTTTCTCTCAAAGGTCCAAACTTAGCAAGTGTAACGGCTTGTGCTGCTGGAACGCACGGAATCATAGAGGCAGGAAAGACTATTATGCTCAATGAAGCTGATAGAATGCTTGTAGTTGCCGCTGAATCTGCTATTTGCGGAGTTGGAATTGGAGGGTTTGCAGCAATGAAAGCTCTATGTGATAGAAATGATGAGCCTCAATTGGCTTCACGCCCTTTTGATGCAGAAAGAAGTGGTTTTGTAATGGGAGAGGGAGCGGCTGCGCTTGTGCTAGAAGACTACGAAAGCGCCAAAGCTAGAGGGGCAAAAATCTATGCCGAATTAGTTGGCTTTGGTGAAAGTGGAGATGCAAATCACATCACTACACCCGCTCCTGAAGGAGAGGGAGCCTATCGCGCTATGAAAGCAGCACTCAAAATGGCAAATACAGAAATTGGTTATATCAACGCTCATGGGACTAGCACCAAATACAATGATTATTATGAAACCCTAGCACTCAAAAAAGTCTTTAATGGCTCTGTTCCACCTGTTAGCTCTACAAAAGGACAAATTGGGCATTGCTTGGGTGCAGCTGGCGGATTAGAAGCAGTCATTTCAATTATGGCAATGCAAAAGGGTATCTTACCACCAACGATTAACCAAACCACAAAAGATCCTGATTGCGACCTAGATTATATACCAAACACAGCAAGAGAAGTAAAAATAGATGTCATTATGAGCAATTCCTTTGGTTTTGGCGGAACTAATGGTGTTGTTATTTTTAAGAGAGTGTAAAAGCAAGTGGCTACCTATTTAGACTTTGAAGTAAAAATCAAAACTTTACAAGAAAACATTGCAACTGCTCAACTGAAAAATGATATGCACGCCATAGAGATTCTCAAAAAAGATTTGGAAAAAGAAGTCGATAAAGTCTATTCTCATCTTTCAGATTACCAAAAACTCCAACTTGCAAGGCATCCTGATAGACCCTATGCGATGGATTATATCCATTTGATTCTGAAAGATTACATGGAGATTCATGGTGATAGACATTTTAGCGATGATAATGCCATTGTTTGTTTTCTGGGAAAAATCGAAGAACAAAAAGTTATGATCATTGGCGAAGAAAAGGGGAGAGGAACTAAAAATAAAATCCAAAGAAACTTTGGAATGCCAAATCCAGAAGGATACAGAAAGGCATTGCGTGCAGCAAAAATGGCAGAAAAATTCCAAATTCCTCTTTTAATGTTTATTGACACTCCTGGAGCCTACCCTGGAATCGGTGCAGAAGAGAGAGGGCAAAGCGAGGCAATTGCAAAAAACTTACAAGAATTTAGCCAACTCAAAACCCCAACCATCGCCATTGTTATTGGTGAGGGAGGGAGTGGTGGCGCTTTAGCCATAGGAGTAGCCGATAGGTTGGCAATGATGGAATACTCTGTCTTTAGCGTAATCTCTCCAGAGGGCTGTGCGGCAATTTTATGGAATGATCCAAGCAAAATAGAAAATGCCACACAAGCGCTTAAAATCACCCCCGAAGATTTAAAAAGTGCAGGGCTTATTGATTCTGTTATTAAAGAGCCCCTAATTGGCGCACACAGAGACAAAGAAGGTGCTGCTAATGCCATAAAAGAATATTTTTTAAATACTCTTAAAGAAATCAAAAATGACACAGACTATATTCAAACTCGCTATCAAAAATTAATGTCTTATGGGAGCTTCCAATAACCCCAAAAATCGCTATCATTGGGGCAGGCGCAAGTGGAATCTTTAGTGCAATTCAACTTGCCCCGCTTAAAATCCCCATTTATCTTTTTGATAAAAATAAAATAATTGGCAAAAAACTCCTAGCAACAGGAAATGGTCACTGCAACATTCACAATCAATCTTTAAGTCCATCTTGCTACCAAAGCTCCAGCTTCTCTCCAAAAGAAATCCATACTATTCTTAAAAACTTTGACTTTAATGCCTTTAAGCGCTTTTGCGAGAAAATAGGCTTATTTCTAGAAATCAAAGAAAATGGTAAAGCTTATCCCATTTCAAGTAGTGCTAAATCGGTTTTAGAAATTTTTATGCCCCTCTTAGAATCTGTTACTCTAAAACTAGAAGAAGAGATTCTAAGTATCAGTCAGACTGCTGATGCTTACTGCCTTCAAAGCCCTAAAGACACTTATACTTTTACACATGTGATTCTAGCTTGTGGCAGTGAGGCTATGCCTAAACTTGGTGGGAGCGATAAAGGTTTGAAGTTAGTTAAATCCCTTAATTTAGAGATTCTACCAACCTATCCCTCCTTAGTCCCGCTCAAAATTAATTCACCCAAACTCCAAAACCTAAGCGGAATAAAACTAAAAGCTAATATTACTTTAATGGAAGCCAACAGGAGTATTTATCAAACCTATGATGATTTACTCTTTACTAACTATGGTATTTCTGGCTTTGGGGTTTTAGATACTTCATCTTATCTCTACCAAGCTAAGAATCCAAAAATCTTACTTGATTTACTTCCTACATTTTCCGCAAAATCATTAGAAAACATTTTTTTAAATCTCATTAAATCTTATCCCAATAAAAACGCAACTGAAATACTAAGCGGTTTGCTCCACCCTAAACTTGCCTTGCATTTAGTTAAAAATCTCAAACTTCAACTCACTAACACCAAAACTATCAAACAAACGCTCTATGCACTAAAAAATTTAACCTTAGATTCTCCTAGCTTATATGGATTTGATAGTGCTGAAGTTAGTGGCGGTGGGGTTAGTGCTAGAGAAATTAATACGACAAGCTTTGAATGCCAAAAATTTAAGAATCTTTATATCATCGGAGAAATGCTAGATATTGTAGGAAATAGAGGTGGCTATAATCTTGCTTTTGCTTGGGCAAGTGCTTGGAATTGCGCCAAGGCAATCCAAAGCACCCTTAAAACTTAAGCTAAACGCGGGGAATTAGAATACCCCTAAATGCAATTGCCCTGCATATAAAATATACATTCTCAAAGCAAAAACACCAATCATAATTGAAAAAGCATTAAGCAAAATAAAATTCACTTTATAAGCGTGATTTTTGAGCGCCGTTAGGGCAATCACACTAGGAATCACAACACTAAATCCAATCACTCCAACCCAAAATACCCACGCCCAAGTCCCTAGGCTTAATGCAGTAACTGCTGCTATTGCTTTTTCTCCGCCTTGGAAATACAATCCCACAAAAAGCGCAAAAATCAATAAAGATTCAATAGGAATTACACGCAAATCCATTGTGAGCAAATATTTTGTTGTGCTTTGTGAAACTTCTTTTTCAAAAAACAATAATCCCACGCAAATACAAGCAGCAATCCCACTTGACAAACCACTTGCAAGAAACAAAATTGGCAAAATTGGGCTATTATAAAGTGGAAATGTCTGCACTGCAGAAAGCAAGAATCCAGTATAAACACCCACTCCACCAGCTAGAGCAAACACCAAGCGCCCAAACCAAAGCGAATGCGATTCAAGCCAATCTAAGATTCCACTAAACGCCCTTATTAATCCACCTACAAAACTTCTCTCCAAAGTTCCTCTATATCGCATAATAGCATAAATGGCAGAAAGTGGAGTGTAAAATAAAAGCAATAAAACACCCAAAGACATAACTGAGCTTAAATTATAAGTTATCAGTAATTGATAAAAATTTAAAGGCTTAGTTAAATCAAAAATTAAAAGCCCTAAGCCCAAAATAATACTCAAAGGAGCAATAAGAACTCCTGCTCTCTCAAATGCATCCCAAGGAGCCTTTTTTTGTGGATTCATCCACTCAACACTTAAAGCTGTGATCATTGCTCCACTTGATAACCCAGCCAAAAACAAATAAACTGCAATCAACCAATGCCATACAATAGCCGGATTTTCCGGTCCCCAAATCTCATTCATAGCTCAATACCTCCTTTGTTATTAGGAATCACAAATAATTTTGGCTTTGTCCCCAAATGCGGTTTGCTTGTAACAAAAGGCTTAGTGGATAAAATATTAAAAATTGGACTACTTGGATCATCTAAATCTCCAAAAATCAACGCATCAGTCGGACAAACTGCCACACAAGCAGGCTCTCCATATTGCTTTAAATGCGTATGTTTGCAAAAATTACATTTATCAGGCACATTGGTTTTAGGATTAACATAACGCGCATTATATGGACAGGCTACTACACAATACAAGCAGCCCACGCATTTATTAGCATCAATATCCACAATCCCATCTTCATCCATAAATGAAGCATGTGTTGGACATACCGTAACACAAGGCGTATGCTCACACATTTCACAAGAATGTCGCACATAATTAAAAGAAAGGTTTGGGAAAACCCCATGAGGTCCATCCATCTTTACTTTAAGCCTAAAAAACCCATCAGGAACTGCATTTTCACTCCTACATGCAATGGTGCAACCCTGACAACCAATGCACTTAACTGAATCGTGAATCATTGCATATTTAGCCATTTTTACCCCCTAAACTTTTTCAATTTTTACGCCAACAGTATGCACATTATTTCCAGCTACTGGCGAAATAGTATTTTTTAACAAATGCCCAGCACTCAAACCCTTACCATAAGAGATTTCATTGTGTTTGCTTGTATGCCCAAATCCAAAATACGCAAAAATAGTGTCTTCTCTTATCCCAATGGTGGGCAATACACTTCCAATTTGTGAACCATATGGGCTAGTAATTCTAATCTTATCGCCTTTTTTGAGATTCATTTTTTTAGCCACTTTTTGGTTAATCCACACAGCATTGTCATTCATTAGTGTATTAAGCCAAGGGACATTTGCAGTATGTCCGTTGGTATGCACCGCAGTCTTTCCTTGTATAAAATAAAAATCACCTTCGCCTTTTAAATTTGGATTCCTATAAGTCAAACCACCACGATTACAAGCTTTCTCTAGTGTTTCATCAAAAAGCTCAATTTTTCCGCTTTTAGTTTTACATTTCAAAAACTCTGCAAACTCATTATCAGAATCCAAAAATTCTTTAGAATTAGGATATTTCTCTACAAACTTCTTAATACTCTCTTGATCTCTTGCTAATAATGGAATCCCATAGCTTACAAGCCCTTTTTGCTTTAACTCAAACATAGCTTCTGGATACTCATAGCCCTGCTTCATTCTAAAATCTTCAATATCTTTATAAGGGAATGCCTCACCATAGCCCATTTTTTGTGCTAATTCTAAATAAATCTGCCAAGATGGCTTTGTATTACCTATAGTTTTGACAACTTTTTGTCGCACTTGATAGCCTGGATTCTTTCCATTATTTGCCAAGAATTGCTCATCTCTCTCTAAATAAGTTGATTCAGGTAGAATAATATCTGCATATTGTGCTGTATCTGAAAGATATACATCCACACACACAAACAAATCAAGCTTCTTAATAGCCTCCACCACAGAATCTGCTCCTGCAACCGTCATTACAGGATTAGAACGCGTAATGAAAACCCCTTTTAGCGCATAAGGATTCTCGCTTAAAATACATTCATAAATCTTGCTATAAACACCACGATTTTTAGGAATCTTACTAAATTCTCCCTCTTTAACATCAACAAAATCGATTCGTGGATGATTTGGTTCTGGAATTTTGGGCAGAATCGAGCCTTTGATAATAGGTGCTACTTTTTCTCCTGCGACCTTATTATACAAAGCCGCTCCTTTAGGAAAATACAATCCACCCTTAACTTCCATATTGCCAAGCAAAGCATTTGCAATAGCAATAGATCGCCTAAACTCAATTTCTTCAGGCGTGAAAGTTGCTCTATGACCAAAATCCACCATACAATGAGGCGCATAACTAGCGCATTCTCTAGCAAGAGCAATAATTTTATCAGCTGGAATATCACATTCTTTTGCCATTTTTTCGGGAGTGTAGTCTTTAATGCTTTCTTTTAGTTTATCAAAGCCCGTAGTGTATTTTTCTACAAATTTCTTATCATAGAGCCCCTCAAAAATCAAAGTATGCAAAAATGCCATCATAAAGGCTGCATCTCCACCAGGGCGAATTGGAATCCACTCGCTTGCTTTGGAAGATAAAATAGAAAATCTAGGATCTAATGAAACTAACTTACAGCCATTTTCTAAAGCTTCTGTAATGCCCCTAGCATAGCTAATCACCATACCCTCATAAACATTATGCCCAAAGTTTAGCATAAACTTACAATTTGCAAAATCCCTGCTTACTCCACCATTGCCATACACACTCATTAATGCTGTAGTATAGCCTGATGGACAGGTGTTACCATGATCAAAAATATTAGGGCTACCATAGGAATAAGCAAACTGATTTAAAAAAGTTTGTTCTGGACCAGTTTTAGAAGCAAAAGCGACTGTATGTGCGCCATATTTTTCTTTAATTTCATTAAGTTTTTTAGCAATATAATCATACGCCTCCTCCCAACTCACTTCTTTCCATTTACCCTCTCCACGCTCTCCTACACGCATAATAGGATTAACAAGGCGATTTGGATCATAAAGCTGACTTACACCAGAACCGCCCCTAGCACAAACTGCGCCACCTGTTGCGATGGAATAAGGATTGCCTTGAATAAAGACTTTACTCCCATCATCTACCCTTGCTTCAATAGGACAGCGTGTGCTACACATTTCACAAATACTTGGCACAAATTCTGATTCCCCCTCAATCTTGCCGCTAAAAGCCCCAAGAGTTCCGGGTATGCTTAATGCAACAGAGCTTATTCCAACACCCTTTAAAAAGTCTCTACGATGTATGCTCAAATCATCCTCCTTTTTATAAACTTACGAAGATATTATACAGCCATACACCTATAAATAAATATAAAAAAATAATAAAAATATTTTATCTTTCTATACAAATTTTTATATAAAGCGCAATCTTTATTGACTTACACTGATTCTAGTAAATCCATTCTATAGCACCAATAAAATAAATACAACAACTCTTCAATCTTTCTCAAAAATGATATAAATTCACTAAATCTGCTTTTTCACACTCCAACAATGCAATCTTTTTCTTGATTCCTCCAGCATAACCTGTGAGCTTTCCATTAGCCCCAATCACTCTATGACAAGGAATAATAATAGGAATGGGATTCCGTTTAAGCGCACCGCCTATTGCTTGAGCTGACATTTTATTCTTATGCGTAATTCTTGCAACCTCCTTTGCTAACTCACCATAAGTGCAAACCTTTCCATAAGGAATCTTTAAAAGCAACTCCCACACCACTTTAGCAAACTCACTTCCATTTGGATTTAGTGGAATTGCTTTAAAACTCGGATTTTTGCCGCTAAAATACTCATCAAGCCACTCCCTTGTTTGCCCCAGAACAACCTCATCGCATTTTTCACAAATTTCCTTTGCAGATAACAAATTTGCATCTTGATTTAAAAATTCCAATTTAATAAGCTTATCTTCTTTGCTTATAAGTTTAATTTTGCCCACAGGACTTTGATAAAAAGCCACACAAACCACACTTTTTTCTCTTTAATACAATCTTTTTGCCAAAAGAGTCAATTAGAATTCTATCCTCTATGGACTCTTCCAATTACAATTGCCAAAATTCCCAAAATCGACATATAAACACCAAGCATTATAATCCAATCGCTTTCCATAGCCCAAGCAAAAAAGATAGGCGTTAAACCACCAAAAAGCGCGTAAGAGAGATTATAGGAAAAAGAAATGCCACTATACCGAATCATCGCAGGAAAGCTCTGCACCATAACAATAGGCGTAAAAACCATTAATCCAGCACTAAAAGCCATAAGATAATACACAAGCAATATCACATCAAAATATTGCGCCAACCCCTTTCCATAGCCAAGCATATAATAAAAACACAAAGCAAATCCCACTAGCGCCACGCCAAATATCGCACTTGCATTTTTAATTCCAATCCTATCACTTAACACTCCTGCAAAAACATTGCCTGAAGCTAGAAAAAATATGGCAATAACTTGATACACTACCTTTGAAATAGGAGAGAGCTCAAACACCTTACTTAAAAGATTTGGTGTTAAAAGCACGGATATAACAACACATCCTGTTAAAATCCAAGTGCTAAAAAAAGATTTTACAACTCCCAATTGCGAAGTTTTAAAAACTTCTTTAATAGGAAAATTTTGTGTTTGCTTTAAAGCCAAAATTTCTTGAAATACCGGAGTTTCATTTAAAAATTTACGTAAAAATAACGAAATAATCCCAAAAATCCCTCCAAGGACAAAAGGTATCCGCCACGCATATTCCTTAATCTCTTCTTGAGTAAAACTCATATTAACTGCCAAAGTAACAATGCTACCAAGCAAGATTCCAGAAACAACCGCACTAGTAAAAATACCCAAATGAAATCCCAAAGAATGCTGATTGCTATGCTCATAGACAAAAACCCATGCACCAGGGAGTTCGCCACCAATAGCAATTCCCTGTAAAATTCTTACAATCAACAAAACAATAGGAGCCACATAACCAATACTCTCAAAAGTTGGCATAAGCCCAAGCACAAAAGTTGGAATCACCATAAGCAAAATGGAGAGCATAAACATCTTTTTACGCCCACTTTTATCTCCAAAATGTGCCATAATAATCCCACCCAATGGTCTTGCAAAATACCCTGCTGCAAAAGCACCATAAGTATTCATCGCCGCCCAAAAAGGGCTAAGAGTGCTAGGAAAAAAGAGACTAGAAATCACATTGGTGAAAAAAACAAAAATAATAAAATCATAAAACTCTAACATTCCTCCAAGTGAGCTTAACCCTAGAATCTTAACTTCGGACTTTTTAAGTTGCATTTTTGCCATTTCTCTTATTTTCTCCTTTATGGAATTTAAATACGTAATTTACAAAATCATACCAATCTTGAATCTTGACACTCATTTTTTTGTTTTTTGAAAATCCTTAAAACCTCTTTGGGAGAATCAGCAAAACTCAAAAGCGCCAACTCTTCTTTAGAAATCATTCCCTCTTTTAAAAGCCGATTCTTAAACCACTTAATCAAACCTTTCCAATAATCTCTACCATATAAAATAATGGGGATTTTTTTGTGCTTTCCCGTTGAAATTTGAACCAAAACCTCACTCAACTCATCTAATGTTCCAAAGCCACCCATTGCGACAATAAAAGCTGTGGAATTATGACTAAAAACAAGCTTTCGACTAAAGAAATTTTCAAAAATCAAAGGTACTTCCACATAGGGATTCATATGCTGCTCGTGGGGAAGCTGAATATTTAGCCCAATAGAAACCACTTGCGGATTTTTCTCCTTAGCTTGTAATAATCCGCGATTTGCCGCTTCCATTATGCCAGGACCACCCCCTGTCATGATTGAATATCCCATTTCTCCAAGCTTGCAAGCAAGTTTTTGGACTTTTTTATAATCTTTATGGCTTGAATTGATTCTAGCACTCCCAAAAATCGTTACGACATTGTCATACCTTTTTAAGACTTCAAAGCTTTTTGAAATCTCTTGATAGTTTTTTAAAATTTCTTCCATTAGCTTCCCTTGTTTCCTTTTTTTGATTGCAAATACTTATAAATAGCTTGAATCTCACTTTTTGTTAGATAATACTTTGGCATTACCTTTTTTGATTCTTGCAAACTTCTTAAAAACTCTTGGAATCCAAGGTGATTAATCCTAACTCCCTTAAGTTCTTTGTCTTTATTTTTATGGGAATAATACGCAATCAATCTCCCCTCACCTCTTTCTCCATGACAATTCACACAGCCAATCCCGCGCGGATTTTCATAAAGCATTTTGCCATATTCAATTTGTGTAATAAAGCTATCTTCAGCCAATAAACACGCTTTGCCTAAACCAATACAAATTATCAATCCTAATTCAAACCGCCTCAAATTTGACAAACCTCGCTCAAAAACACAAAAACTCTTTTGTATCAAAACTTTTTTGTTATAATATCAAAATAACTTTTTAAAGGGCATTAATGCAAATTTTAGATGGGAAGGCACTTGCCTTAGAGATTCAACAAACTATCAAGCAAGAAGTTCAAGAGCTTAGCAAACAACAAATCACACCAGGATTAGCCGTGATTTTGGTTGGAGATGATCCTGCATCACAAAGCTATGTCAATATGAAAGCCAAAGCTTGTAGCCAAACAGGAATCTACTCTACTACTCACAAAATGCCAGAGAGCATTACTGAAGAAGCACTACTACAAACTATCTCAATGATGAATGAAAATCCAAATATTGATGGAATCTTAGTTCAACTCCCACTTCCAAAACATATCAATACTACCGCAATTTTAGAAGCCATTTCTCCTAAAAAAGATGTTGATGGATTCCACCCTTTTAATATGGGAAGAGTTTTTACTAATCTTGATGGCTTTATTCCTGCAACGCCTATGGGAGTGATTACTCTGCTTGAACATTACAAGATTCCCATAGAAGGCAAAAATGTCGTTATTGTTGGGGCGAGCAATATCGTAGGAAAACCCCTTGGCGCACTCTTTTTAAACAAAAATGCCACTATCACTCTTTGTCATATTTACACACAAAATCTTGCAAATCATACCAAAAATGCCGACATTATATGTGTAGGTGTCGGAAAGCCAAATCTCATCACACAAGATATGGTAAAAGAAGGTGCTATTGTAGTGGATATAGGAATCACAAGACTTGAAAATGGCAAAATTGTAGGGGATGTAGATTATGACAATGCCGCTCCAAAATGTAGCTACATTACGCCTGTCCCAGGTGGCGTGGGACCTATGACAATCGCTTCACTCTTGCAAAATACCATCAAAGCAGCCAAACTTAGAGCGAAAAAAGAGACAAAATGAAGTTTTTTGATAAAATTTATCGTTTTGTAAATAGTTGGACAGGGACAATTATTATTGTTTTATCTGTTATTTTCTTTGTTGCACAAGCTTTTGTTATCCCCAGTGGAAGTATGCTAAATACAATGCTAATTGGAGATAATTTATTTGTCAAAAAATACGCTTATGGTATTCCAACTCCAACCATTCCTTGGATTGAATTTAAGATTCTACCTGATTTTAATAACAATGGGCATTTATTTGAAGGAGAACGCCCCAAAAGGGGAGATATTGTGATATTCCGCTATCCTTTAGACCCAAAGATTCACTTTGTAAAACGAAATGTTGCAATAGGTGGCGATGAGGTAATTTACACCAAAGATGGCTTATGGGTGCATTTTAAAGAAGAGAATCCTTATAGCCAAAATCCAACAAAAACTCTACAATATAATGGCAAAACTTTCATTTATGATCCCTATCTCCAAAAGCACCCCGGAGTGCATTATGACAAAAGTGGAGTTGATTCTTTTGTGCTATTGCAAAATACGCAAGGAATTGCTATGGAACCTATATTTTTAGAAAGTGATGAATTAGGCTTTTATACCAAAATTGCCGAAGATGAGTTTTTTATGATGGGAGATAATCGCAATAACTCAAGTGATTCTAGATTCTGGGGAAGTGTGGCTTATAGCTATGTGATTGGCAAACCTTGGTTTATTTATTTTAGTTGGGATGATAATTTTAATGTCCGTTGGGATAGAATTGGCAAAAGCATCGAATCGCTAGAAAAGAAAATGCTGGAAAATCAATAATTATGCTTAATCTACCCTCTCTTTACACTATCCCTTTGATGATAGCAGCACTTTTATTAGCTATCATCGGACATGAGATTATGCACGGATATGTGGCTTATAAATACGGCGATAATACCGCAAAAATAGCTGGAAGACTAAGCTTAAATCCTATCGTGCATATTGATTTGGTAGGCTCTATTTTGATTCCTGCCGTGCTATTTTTGTCTAATGCGCCCTTTTTGTTTGGCTGGGCAAAACCTGTGCCTGTTAGAATGGATAGGGTAATTTATCAAGGCGGATATTTTGCGGCTTTATTAGTTTCATTAGCAGGAATCTTATACAATCTAGCTCTTGCGCTTTTAGCTGCTTTTCTCTTTTATGCTTTTAATGGCGGAATCTTAAGTGGATTTTTTGAATACTTTTCAAATCCTCAACTGCCTTATGCTTTAATTCTCTTTTTCTTTTTGCAGCTCATTATTTATAATATCATTCTGGCTATCTTTAATCTCTTGCCCATTCCACCCCTAGATGGCTCTAATGCTCTAGCATATCTCGGCTTAATTTTTAAAAGTGATTTTTTTTCAAGAATCTTTAATAAAATCCACCCCATAGCGGGTATGATTGTTTTGATTCTTATTCTAAGCACTCCGCTTTCTGCAGTAATTTCAGCACCCGTTAATCTTATCTTACAATGGCTTTTATAAGGAGAGAAAATGAAGTTTTTTATCGCTAGTGATCATGCAGGATTTGAACTCAAAGAATCACTCATTCCATTCTTAGAAAAAATGGGGCATGAAGTTATCAATCTTGGACCTGCTAACAATAATCGCGTGGATTATCCTGATTTTGCTAATTTGCTTTGTCAAGAAGTTTTAGCCACTCCCCAAAGTCTTGGGATTTTAATATGTGGCAGTGGAATTGGAATGAGTATTGCTGCTAATAGACACAGAGGGATTCGTGCCGCACTTTGCAATGAACCCTATGGAGCAACAATGGCTAGAGCACATAATGACGCTAATGTCCTTTGTTTAGGAGCTAGAGTGGTTGGATTAGGTATGGCAGAGTGCATCTTGCAAAGCTTCATCAAAGGAGAATTTGAAGGTGGCAGACACACCCAAAGAGTAGAGAAATTACAATAAGGAAAATAATGGCACAATTTGCGCAATGGCTTTTTTTAACTGCTTTTATTCTTTTTATTTTGTTTATGGTTGTTAAGACCTTTTTTTACAAAAGTGTTGCACAAAAAGAAGAAAAAAATAGCGCAGTAATGAAACTTACCTTGCAAGAAGCAGAGATTCTTATACGCAAACACCAATTGCAACTTCAAAGAGCTTTAGGCAATATTGATATTCTAACAGATGAAATCACTGCCTTAAGAAATGAAGTTAAAACGCTCAAGCAGCGCAACTCTCAATACCGCGTTGAAACTGAAAAATACAAAAGTAAAATTAAAGACTTAGAACAAAAAATTGAAGCTCTACTCTAATAAATAAGGAGAAAAAATGGAACTCACCCAACAAGAAAAAAATATACTTTTAGATTCTATTCGCGAAATAAAGGACTTTCCACAACCTGGAATCATCTTTCGCGACATCACTACATTATTAAACAGCAAAGAAGCCTTTAATCTATTAATAGACTTTTTAACAAAACGCTATCAAAAATACAATTTAGACTACATTGCAGGAGTTGAAAGTCGCGGATTTATCTTTGGGGCGGCACTGGCACATTCTCTAGGTATTGGCTTTGTGCCTATTCGTAAAAAAGGCAAACTGCCCTGCACCACGATTTCTGAAAAATATTCGCTAGAATATGGTTTTAGTGAAATAGAAATTCACATTGATGCTTTCAAAAATGAAAATTTAGAACATACGCCAAAAGTTTTACTCATTGATGATCTCATTGCAACAGGAGGGACAGCTTATGCGGCTGCTAATCTCATTCAAAGGGGGGTGCTACTTGCGTAGAAGCCTGCTTTATCATCAATCTAGAAAGCCTAAATGGATCCAAAGAGCTAGAGAAGATTATCCCTGTTTTTAATGTTTTAGATTTATAATTTCAAAGCTAAGGCTAATTTTTATTAGCCTCTTTTAATGTTTCTGCAAATCTGATAAGATTCTCCGCCCAAGGAGTTTCTAAGGGCGAGAAGTAACCTAGTTTTGCTCCTGATTCTTCAGCAATAAACTCTGCTGCTTTGGTAGAGAACTCTGGTTGAGCAAAGATGATTTGTAATTTTTCTTTTTTAATGGTATCAATAACTTGCACCATCTCTTTCATTTTTGGGCTTTTTCCTTCCACTTCAATAGAAATTTCCTCTAAATCATATTCTCTTGCAAAATACCCAAGCATAGGGTGAAAAACAACAAATTTTTGGCGCTTAGGAACATCTTGCAATGCTGCTTTTATTTTTATATCAGCTCCTTGAATCTGTGCTAGTAATGCCTCATAAGCTTTAGAATAATCTCCCCTAGGATTAAGCTTCACTAGGGCTTGATAGATATTTGAAGCAATTTGTTTGGCATTAGAGAGTGAAAGCCAAATATGTGTATCACCATCTTCTCCGTGGTCGTGATAATCGTGGTGTTCGTGCTCATCTTTAGAGTGGTGAGCAAAATTAATCGTTTTAATTCCTGCGTTGGAAGGGAAAATTTTCATATCTGGATTTTGATCTAAAAATCGCTTTAACCAAGCATCTTCAAATTCAACACCAATAGGAAAATACGCTATGGCTTCATTCACCTCTTTAATGCTAGAGAATTTAGGTTCAAAATCATGTGGATTTGTGCCTTTTTCTACTAGCACACTAATATCATACTCCTCCCCAGCAATCTTTTCTATAAATTCTGCTTGCATCGGAATGCTCACTGCTATAATTGGCTTTGCCATCAAACTACTAGCAATAAAACATAAAAATACTAAAACTTTTTTCATTTTCAATCCTTTTTAGTTTTTATTAAAAATAGATAAGGTAAGATTTTAATTCTCTTTAGCGTCCATAGCTCAATTGGATAGAGCATCAGACTTCGGATCTGAGGGTTGGGGGTTCGACTCCCTCTGGGCGTACCACTCCCTTAATCACTCCCCATTATAATCATTACTTATCTAACAAAAATAGCTCTAGTGGATATTTTTTACCCAAATCTTTCAAATCCAAATAAGCACGAATCTTCAAAAGCTCATTTTGCGGATGAGAATTTAATCGCTCCTTGGCTTCATCAATCATTTCAAGTTCTAATAAAACATAAAAATAAGCCAATTCTGCATTTTCATCTTTGTTAGCCAAAAACTCAAATAGCTCTAACCATTTAGCAGGTTCATAACATTCTTTTATTTTTTGTGCTAAATGCAAATAATCCTCTTTAGAATAACCCACATCTATACAAAGCTTTGAAACTTCCTCATCGCTGAAATTCATTTTTTGCGCATAACACATTCCAAGCACAACACCCGCCAAATCTTTATTGAATTTTACCTCCCCTACAAATCTCCGAACATCTTTAAATTCACCTGTCTCTAAAAGCTTTCTCAAAGCCTCTTGCTTAAACTCATTGCTGTAGCTTTGTCTCCTTAAAACTTCCATAGCAAATTTCTCATCACTGCGTATCTCATTAAGAATATTTTGCTTCAAAAAGGGGCATTTCTCCCCAGGAGAGAATTTCTTAAGATTAACATATTCGCCCCTTTTTAAATCTCCCAAAGTCTCAATAATTTCATCTAACTTTACCTCTCCGCTTTTAATAGGAGCACCCTCTTTAATATCAAAAGTTAGATTATTCAACAAAATAGCAAGTTTTTTATAACGATTCATTGTGGGCTGTTTAAAAGGAACCTCTCTGCTTAAAAGCTGATTTTCAATTTGTGCCAAAAGAATCTTGTAATCATTTTTATACTTTGTTCTTTTTCTCCACATGCGATAAGCACCGCCAACTTCTAAAAATGCTACCACAATGAAAAATATCACCACGGGAATAATAATCCAAACTGCAACAGGAAGCGCTATGCTATGAATACTAAAAGGTATTTGATAGGTGTAACTTTCCCCAGTTAGCGTATAGACATACAATCCAAGCAAAACAATAAAAACAAACAAAGCGCCAATATAATATTTAAATTTCATTTTTTACCCTTTAAGTCTTTTTCTATAATTTCACGACACACGATACAATACCTTGCATGTGGCTTTGCCCTAAGTCTTTGAATCCCAATGGGTTCATCACACATTTCACAAATCCCATATACACCTTCTTCTATCTTTTCTAATGCCCTCTCTATATATTCTAGCTCTTCGTTGTGGCGCTCAAATATCAAGCCATCTAGGGTATTTTTCATACTCATTGCTGCTTCATCTGCCTCATCCAAAGAAACTCCGCGTAAATTTTCCATACTCTTTTGATGAACAAAATTGTTATCTAAAATCGCCTGTTTTTTTTCTTCTAAAGTTTTTTTAAAAGCATCTAACTCCATTTTTTGCACTCAATCCTCCAAATTTACTTCAATTTTACTTGTGATATGGGTGATTATTTATTAAACAAAAAGCTCTAAAAACCTGCTCACTTAAAACAACTTTTGCAACTTTATGGCTAAAGGTTAATGGCGAAAGCGAAAGCACACATTGGCACTGATTTAAAAATGCCTCTTCTAATCCATAAGCGCCACCGATAAAAAATGCAATCTCCCCTTTATTTTCAAGATTTTTGGCAAACTCTATGGAATCAATGCTTTTCCCATTAGGCGAAAGTGCAATTTTATAGGCTTGATTTTTTGAGACTTTAAGAAACTCTTTAGTGTAAGATTTTTGTGCTTCTTTTACATCTTGTTTTTGTCCTTCTTTAATGGACTTTGAAAACAAATTAATAAATTCCATTTTTACGCCAACCCCTGCACTCAAGGCAATAAATTCTTCACACAAACTATCACTTAAATCTTTGGTTTTGGCAATATAATACACAAAAACTTTAATCATTTGCGTTAAGATACCTCAAAATTCGTGCAATACTTTGTTTCATTTCTCTTCTTTGAACAATCATATCAATTAAGCCGTGTTCTAACAGAAATTCTGCCGTTTGAAATCCTTGTGGCAAATCCGCACCAATTGTCTGTTTAATCACTCTAGCTCCTGCAAATCCGATCATCGCACCTGGTTCAGCCATAATAATATCGCCCAAAAAGGCAAAAGACGCACTAACTCCACCCATTGTAGGATCTGTCAAAATTGAGATAAAAGGCAATTTTGCCTCACTTAAAATATTTAAAGCCGCCGAAGTCTTTGCCATTTGCATTAAAGAATAAGTTGATTCTTGCATTCTTGCACCACCACTTGCACTAACAATAATCAACCCCTGCTTTTTCTCCACACTGCGATTAATAGCCCTAACAATCTTTTCTCCCTCCACAGAAGCCAAAGATCCACCCATAAAGTTAAAATCAAACAAAACAAGCTGGGCAGGTATCCCTTCAATTCTACATTCACCACTGATAATTGAACTAGGGCGACCACATTTTTTTTGGTATTCTTCTATGCGCTTTTTATAGCTTTTTTTATCAACAAAATCTAAAGGATCTGTAGGTGCTAAATCTTTATCATATTCAACAAAACTTCCATCATCGCACATCAAAGCAATTCTATCTTGTAATCCAATACGCATATGAAAATTACATTTAGGACAAGTATAATATTGTGCGATTACTTCTTTATAATACATCAAAGCATTACAACTAGGACATTTTATCCAATGACTTGGAGCTTCTTTAGGTGTTGCTCTTTCTTGATTTTCCTTTTTAAAAGTTTTAAAAAAATCTACAAATCCCACCATTTATTCCTTAAGCTTGAAAAGTTTCAAAAAATAACAAAATTGTATAAAATTCTGTGTTAATTTATACTAAAGATTTCAAAATGAATATTCAAACTAACGATAAAAGCTTTACGCTTTTTAATCAAACCTTCCAAGAACACTATCATTCTACCAAAGATGGTGCTTTAAAAGAAACCTTACACAAGCATATTTTTCCTAGTTTTGCCTATTTTAAAAACAAACAAAAACTAAGAATCCTTGATATTTGCTTTGGACTTGGTTACAACACGCTTTGTGCAATAAAATATGCTAGTAGCTATGGTATCCAATCCCTAGAAATCCACTCCCCCGAAATGGATTCTTGCCTATTAAAATCACTCTCAAGCCTTACTTATCCACAAGAGCTTGACTTAGAGATTCTTAATAGCCTCACACAAAACCATTTTTATAAAAGTAAAAATTTGGAAGTTTTTTTGCATTTAGGCGATGCAAGAGAGATTTTAAAAAGCTTTCAAAAATCTTTTTTTGATATAGTCTTCCAAGATGCTTTTAGTCCCGCTAAAAATCCTCTTTTATGGACTTATGAATATTTTAAAACTCTTTTTTTGCTCACCCAAAAAGATTGTATTCTAACAACTTATAGTCAAAACTCGGCTATGCTTTATAGTGCCTTTTTAGCAGGATTCAAACCTTTCAAACTTACCCAAAAACACACACGGGATTCCATAATCTTTACCAAACTAGAATCTGCTCCACCCTTAAAACTTGAAAATGTGCTCACAATCAAGCCCATTAATCTTGCCCACAAAATCACCACCAATCACAATCTCAAGGGCTTATATGATTCTTTTTAATTCATTCAATACCTTATAAAGGTGCCAAAAACTCAAAAAACTGGATTTCCTACTCCATACATCATAAACAAAACCATAAAAGCTGCAAATAATGCTAAAATAATAGGTGCAAATCTTGCCATCATAAAGCCTTAAAGAAAAGATAATGAAAGAGTTAGCATACAATAAAAGACCTAAAAACTTCCAACAATTTATTGGACAAAAGCATATTTTTGGAGAAAACTCTCCTTTTATGCGACTATTAAAAAGTGGCGAGATTCCACACAGCTTCTTTTTTGGTCCCCCAGGAAGTGGCAAAACAACTGCTGCAAGACTGATTGCCAATGAACTTGATTATCCCTTTTATAGTCTTAATGCCACAAGTTTTAAAAGTGAAGATTTGCGCAATATTCTAAAACAGCACCAAAATACTCTGCAAAAACCTCTTATTTTTATTGACGAAGTCCATAGATTAAACAAAGCCCAACAAGAACTACTTTTGCCCATTATGGAAAATCACCAAGCTTTAATCTTAGGGGCTTCTATGGAAAATCCCTTTTTTTCGCTGATTAATGCGATTCGATCACGATCTTTTGTATTTGAATTTTATCGCCTAAGTAAAGAAGAATTAGCGCAGATTCTAGAAGAATACTCCCTAGAAGATTCTATTAAAGACTTTTTAATTGGCACTAGCGGTGGCGATGCAAGGGCAATGCTAAATCTACTTGATTGTGCCTTAAGCACTAAAATGCCACTCACTCTTGAGCTTTTAAAATCCATTCGTCCTCATTCACTAAATAGTAGCGCTAGCGATTCTGATACACATTACAATCTTATTTCAGCTATGATAAAAAGCATTCGTGGAAGTGATGAAAATGCTGCTATTTATTACCTAGCAAGACTAATTGAAGGGGGTGAAAATCCTGAATTTATCGCAAGACGACTTGTAATTTTAGCCAGTGAAGATATTGGCAATGCTAATCCAAATGCCTTAAATCTTGCCAATTCAACCTTGCAAAGCGTTGCTAAAATTGGTTATCCAGAAGCAAGAATCATTTTAAGTCAATGCGTAATTTATCTCTGTGCTTCACCCAAATCCAACACTTCTTATGAAGCCATTAATGCTGCCTTAGAATATGTCCGCAAAAACCCCAATGAGCCTATTCCAGAACATATACAACAATTCCACAAAGATTATTTGTATCCGCATAATTTTGGGGGCTGGGTGAAACAAAAATATCTACTTAAAAATTTAGAGTTTGTTAAATGGCAACCCAAAGGCTTTGAGAAAACCTTAAAAGAATGGCTTGATAAAATACGCACTATCAAAACCAAAGAATAAAAATAAGCTTAAAAAATACTCATCAAAAAAGAGTTCAAAAACCAAAAAGAATCAAATAAAAAGAGAGTGGCACTAGCCAAGAGCTAGTTATTCCACTACTGGGATATGGGCAGTTCTTTTATCCTCACCAATATCATCTCTGTGTGGTTGAGAATCTACCACTGCATCCCAAACGATACAGCCTTCTGTTGGACAGGCAGAAGCACAGGCAGGCTCATCATTGTGTCCCACACACTCTACACATTTATTATTATAAACAAAATAGCAACCATCGTTATTTGGGCTATCATCATCATCTACAATTGCTTCTACTGGACATTCATCAATACAAGCACCACAGGCGATACAAATATCAGTAATCTTAACAGCCATATTATCTCCTTTAAAGTTTAAAATTAAACTTTAAAGTATATAAAAAAGCTACTAAAAGGAATCTTTAATCAACTCTTCTTGGCAATTTTTGTTTTAAAAATGCTTAAATTGTAGAGTATAGTTATTTAATTATGTTTATTGATTGCTTGAAATAGTTCCAAAGCTTCTTTGAGATTTGAAACCCTATGTGTCGCGTGTAAAGCTTGGTTTTCCCCAACCAAAATTCGCGTTTGCACTCCAGCTTCAAGCCCTGCTATCATATCTGTATCTTTGTCGCCCAAAATATAGCTATCATATTGTGATAAATCCAATCCAAAATCCGCACAAGCTTGAAGCAACATTTGAGGCTTAGGCTTGCGACAGATACAATTTTCTTCCTTGGTATGCGGACAAAAATAAATGCCATCAAAACCAATATTTTTAGGCACAAAACCGCTTTGACGCAGTGGAATCATAAGGCAAGAAACAATGCAGTTTTGCATAAAAGCACTTAAAGTTTCAAAGTCTTTTTGCGTGAATATTCCACGATGAATACCTGATTGATTAGTCACCAAAAAACACAAGGAATCTTGTTTTTTTAGCTCCAAAAAAAGCTCCATAAAAAAGGGAGCGAAATAAAACTTTTCAATCTCATAACCATAAGGAGCATCTTCAAGATTCACGACATCATCTCGATCAAAAAACACGACCTTTTGTTTCATCTAAATACCCCTAGGAACTTTTGCAATCTAATGGCAAAGAGATAGAAAAATGGCGTATTTAAAAGCCCAAGGCAGAATTTAATCAAATAATCTCCAAAGACTAGCATAAGGACATTTTGCCAAGGCATAACAAATAAAAAGGCAATGTGAAAAAAAATCATCGTATCAACAAACTGCGAGAATGCAGTGCTTCCGACACTTCTTAGCCACCACAAACGGGGAAACTTTGATTTTAACCAATAAAAGATATAAACATCTACTTGTTGCGAAAAGAAAAAAGCACTCACACTTGCAAGGGCAATCCGGAATTCAGCCAAAAACATTGAAGGGATAAAGGCACAAAAAATACCGATTCTAACCACCTTTAAAACCTCATCTCTATGGTATCTTTCTGCTAAAATATCTGCCAACAAAAAAGTAAAAGGATAAGTTATAGCGCCATAAGTAAAAAAGTTATTGACAGGGAATTGCACAAGATAATTTGAAGCCACAATCAATGCAGTAAAAATCACCACTGATACCAATATAACTGAAAAAGACATTGTTTTTTTAAACATCTGCCAAACTCCAAACTTAATTTCCCAAACACACAAAGTCTAGGCATTTAATATTATTAAATTGATAGCAAAAGACTTACATCATTTTATTGCAAACTCATATTTTTAAGAATCAAGATTCTAGCCAAATTAAAATAACAATCCTAAAAATAATTCTTAAAAATCTATTTTTGCAACGCAATTAATCAGTATTCAAAGCTTTTAGACAAACACTCGCAAACACCCAAAAACCTATAAAATTTGCTAAGATTAAGCAAGGATTCCAAGGTGGAATCCAAAAGATTGCTTTAAATTTTAAAAGGGTTTTCAACCACTCTTTTTCTATCTACAATGTAAGGAATAAGCGCCATTTGTCTTGCTCTTTTGATAGCAACTTCTACGCGCTCTTGCCATTTTTTAGAGTTTCCAGTTAAACGGCGTGGCATAATTTTGTAGCGCTCTGATAAAGAATGCTTAAGCATATCAATATCTTTGTAGTCAATAAATTCAATTTTTGATTCAGTGTATCTGCAGTATCTTTTAGAGTATCTCTTTTTCTCTGCCATAATTTATCCTTTTAAAATGGTATTTCATCGTCATTAATATCAATCACTGGGAGATCGGGCTCTTTTTGTGGTCTTTGAACTTGTGGCGATGGTTTTTGATAAGCCTCTTGCTGTTCATAACCACTAGCATACCCACCCTCTCCATAGCCAACATTCTCATTAGCATTTTGTCTTTGCCCTAGCATTTGCATACTTTCTGCGGCAATAGAATGCTTACTACGCTTTGTGCCTGTATTATCAGTCCAACTCTCAAGCACCAAACGACCTTCAATTAGAACTTGAGATCCTTTCTTAAGGTATTGATTAGCCACTTCAGCTGTCCTACCAAAGAGATTTGCATCAATATAACAAACCTCCTCTGCTTGAGTGCCATCTTGCTTTTTGTATCGGCGGTTTGTTGCCAAACCCAACCTTGCTAATGCTGCACCACTTGGCAGATAACGCAACTCTACATCACGCGTAAGATTTCCTACTAAAATGACTTTATTAAACATTGCAATTCCTTAAGATTCTTGAGAAGCTTCCTCACTCTTTGCTTCTTCTTTTGGAGCTGTTTCCTTAGCTTCACGCGCTTCTTTTAATGGTGTCGCTTTTTTATTGTGAATAGCTCTATCTACCAAGACTTCCCATGCTTTTTGTTCTTTTTTGCTATCGTATTTAATCACGATAAAACGCAAAATGTCTTCATTAATGCGATACAAACGCTCTAATTCTAAAACGAGTTTTGGCTCAGCTTTGAAATAAATTACAAAGTAATATCCTCGTTTATTTTTCTTGATTTCATAAGCAAGATTTCGCATTCCCATATCCAATGTCGCGCTAATTTCTCCGCCATTGTTAAGAATCGCTGCTTTATAAAAATCGATTTTTTGTGTGATTTCTTCTTGTGTCAAAGTGGGTTTTACCACAAACATAGTTTCATAAAAACGCATTTTTTCTCCTTATGGATTCTGCCCTTTTTGCTAAAAAGAGCAAGGATTTTTTACAAGTAAAATGTAAAGCCTAAAATTTTATTCTAAAATAGCTTGAATTTTAATTAAAGTGCGTAAAAATCCATTTCCCTTTGTGATTCCCCTTATTGAATCTTCATGCCACCGATTTAACACACAAAATATTTTTAAAAACCTTTCTTGTCCTATTTGTATGGCTCTTCTTTTTTTCTTTTCTAGTAGATTTACAGGAAGTTTATAGCCCAAAACCTCTTCAGAAGTTGCATTTCCATAAAGCTTAATATGACTTGAAAATAAAAAAAGTTGAAAGAAATATTTCTGTATTTCTGCAATGAGCGGAATCTCTTCAAATCCCTGCTCCAAAAACTTTTCTAATAGATTATTATAGGGTTTCCTATCAAAAATCAATTCCAAAATTTCTTCATAATCAACACTGCCCAAGCTATAACCTAGATTCTCGATATTTTCTGCATTAATCTCTGAATCAAAAATGGTGTATTTTCTCAATTCTGCAACACTAAGCCCCAAATCATAATTTTGCTGCTCCAAAATCTTTCTCAAAGAAAAATCCGAAATTTTCAACTCAAAGCCATTGGCATATTCGCGCAAAATCCCAAAGGCTTCACCTGCACTAAGGTTAAAAAATCGCACTTCATAAATATTCTTGCCCTTAAAACTTCCTGCTAATGCCTTGCAATCTAGTGAATACTCCGCAGCACTTTTATTTTCTGCTTGATAAAACTCTAAAATTAAATAACCACTGCCATTTTTTTCCAAAGCTGCAATAAGCAAATCAAGCTGTTTTTTGGGAATCTTTTTGTCTGCTTTAATCCAAACAAGCGATTCCCCTCCAAAAAGAGAACCTTGAGAAAAACAAGCCATAGCACTATTAAAATCAAATTCACTAAAATAAAAGCTGTTTTTTTCACAATCTTTTTTGAGAATCTCTTGGGCTATTTTCTCTCCATAATACCCAACCAAAAATGAATCTTCACCATAGAGTAAAATCGCACGAATCTCGGTATTACTTGCAAGTTTAGAATCAAGTTCTCTTTTATACATTATCTGTTTTTCTTTCTTTTTCTTGGGATTTTATTTTGTTTTCTTTGCTTATTTTTCTTGGCAATTCTCAAAGCTTCTCTTCTAGCTAATTCTTTATTTTTTATGGCTTGTTTTTGTCGCTTTTGGGAAATATATTCTGAAATCCTTAAATTTTCACCCCCAAATCCCTCTGCAAAAATTTTTACCATTCTACCATAAACCTTTGCCGTGGCAAGATTCACTTCCAAAATCTGAATCCGTGCTTTTTGGTATTTCACGCCTTGACCATTTAGAGTTATCACCCTAGCACCCATTAAAGGAAAATCGCTCAAAGCTACAATCAAAGGTGATTTTTCACTCACAATGATACCATCATAGATTTGTCCCAAATACTTGGAGAGATAACGCGCAAATTTTCTATCTTGAAAATCCAGCTCTATTTGTGCCACTTCACGCTCTTGCAAACTTAATTGATCGCATAAAATAGGCAAAGAATCTTTGTATTGCTTATTTTCATTGAGTGCAACTTTGTCTTTTAAGATTCGGTGCAAAATCAAATCGCTATATCTTCGAATCGGAGAAGTAAAATGGCTATAAGCCTCAAATCCTAACCCAAAATGCCCTACATTATGACTAGCATAACTAGCTTGTTGCATAGATTTAACAATAAGCTTATCCACTTCCCTTTGTATTTTTGCTCTTTTAGCAATGCTTTGAATCTCCAAAATCACCTTATGCAAAGCCATTTTTGTTTTAGGGATTGCCTTGTCTCTCCAAATTCCTAAAAGCCGCAATTCTCCAAATAACTCATTTAATTTTTCCATTTTAGGTTGAGGATGGATTCGATAGATTCCTAGCTTTAAATGATTGTCATTTTGAGCATTTTTTTGCTCTAATAGCTTAGCGCTCTCCACATTAGCAAGCAACATACACTCTTCAATTAATTGATGAGAAAGCGTTTGAGATTCAAAAGACAGCGCCCTAAGTTCTAAATTTTTATCTAGCTCTAGCTCCACCCCATCTCCTGTGAAATCAAACCCATATTTCAAACGATTCTTACGCAATTTTTGAGTTAATTCTTTCAAGGATAAAAGCATTGTTTGCAAAGGCTTTTTAATAGTAGTGCTTTTTTGAGTTTCAAAAAAGGCATCCACTTCTTCATAATTTAATTTTTGCTTGACTTTGATAATTGCTGCAAAAAGCTCACTATTTAATACCGCCTTAGTGCGTTTATGAAGCCGAATCTTCCATACCATTGCTAAGCGATTTTTGCCCTCTTTTAGAGAACAAAGATTTTCACTCAAAGTGCGCGGTAACATTGGGATAGATTTATGTGGAAAGTAAATACTAAATCCACGGCTTTTTGCTTCCCCATCTAAAGGGGAATTAGGCGTTACATAATGGCTAACATCCGCAATCCCGACATAAAGCATCGCATTATCTTGATCATAAAAAATTGCATCATCGTGATCCTTAGCGCCAACTGGATCGATCGCACAAAAAGGCAAATGTGTAAGATTCTCACGCTCTTTAAAGTGGCTAATTTGCACTTCTTTAAAGCTTTGTGCTTGGAGTTCGGCTTGGAGACTAAAGGCTTCTCGTTTGTTGTAGAGATTAAGGGCAATAATCTCATCAATTTTGGGATCATCCAAAGTGCCTAAAATCTCCAAAACCTCTCCATTTTGTGGATTTAATTTCAAAATAGTTTGACTGGGGAGTGCCTTTAGGGATTTTTGAGAAGCTTTGATTTTATATGCTACTTCATTAGGGATAGAAATCGCAATACAATCAAGTTTGTATTTTTCCAAATAGCACACTATATTTTGTGTTCTATGTTGCAAAACTTGTAAAATTTTGGCTTTAGTCTTGCCCAATCTAGCCTTAGTAATATTTTTTGCAAGGACAATATCGCCTTTTTGTGCTCTTTGTGTGTGATTCTTCTCTATAAGCCAATCTTTTTGGTGAGAATTAAAAAGGCTACACACAAAGCCATATCCTTTTTTAGTGGGTTCAAATCTACCAATTTGGAATTTTTTACCCAAAAAATAACACGCTTGTTTTTTCTCTATTGCTCCATATTGTTGCAATAGGCTTATTATTTTTTTAAATTCAGGTGCTATCTCCAAATTTAGTGGGATTCCTACTTCTATAAGTCGGACAAATTCAGTCATTCAATCTCACTCAAATTTTCTACAAACCCCATTTCCAACAAAGCCCTTTTAAAACCCTCTTCATCTAAACCATAAAGAGAAACATACTTAAGTGCCTCTTGAATCTGTTCCTTGCTTGCAATGCTATAAGGATTAATTAAAAAATTTACCACACGCAAGGGATAAATATAACATTCTAATTCTTTTGGCAACTCTGGTTTGCCCAAATAATGCACAATTTGTACCATTGTTTCTTCAAAATGCCAATGCTCAAAAAGCATTTCTAAAATTTCAATTTGATCCATCTGCAAAACCGATCTTTCTGCTTCAATAAGGGACATACTCTTAAGCTTTTTTTCAAAGTCTTTTTCTTTATTTGTGCTTCTTAAAACATTAGCTAAAATAACCATTCCAACATGGATAATCAGCGCACAAGAAATTAAGGAATGCAATATGGGATTTTTAGATTGATGCCATTTTGCCAAAAATATTCCCTTTAAGTTAGAAGCTTTTATAAAATCAGCTACACTCAATCCATAAGGACTTAAATCCATCTCTAATTGCGACTTTATTGCACTTGCAATTGCTAGTCCCTTAGCCGTATAAACACCAAAAAGCATCACCGCTTGTGAGACTGAATTAATGGTTCTTGAATAACCAAATAACGGAGAATTTGCAGTTTTAATAATATTAGCAGTTAAAAGAGGATCGCTTTCAATAATATTTGCTATCTCTCTTATGCTAACATCTTCTCGCAAACAAGCTTTTTGTAACTCCGATATTGTCTGAGGTAAGGGTGGCAAAGAATCAATTTCAGAAATTATCAAGTCTTTCATTATCGTTATCTTGCATTAAAATAATCTTTGCAAAATAATAGCATAAACTCCCTAAACCAAACAAATCTTTTAAAGGTATTTTGTTATAATGTAGCATTTATAAATTATCACAAGGAATCTAAATGCAATACATTGATGACACCCTTGCAGGAAAACGTATTTTAATCACAGGTGGCGCTGGATTTATTGGATCTAATCTCGCGCTTTATTTTCAAAAATATCACCCCAAGTCTCAAGTGGTAGTTTTTGATTGTTTTAGAAATGGGGAAGCTTTTGAAAATGGAAATCCAAAATCACTAGGACATTTTAAGAATCTTTTAGAATTTAAGGGTGAGGTCATCGCAGGAGATATAAACAACAAAGCCGATTTGCAAAGATTAGAAAATATGAATTTTGATTATATCTTTCATCAAGCAGCCATTTCAGATACTACCGTGCTTAATCAAGAGCTTATTTTGCGCAGCAACCTTAATGCCTTTAAAGATTTACTAGATTTGAGCATAAGAAGCGAAGCAAAAATGATTTATGCTTCAAGCGCAGGAGTTTATGGCAACACTCCTGCACCAAATAGCATTGGTAGTGGCGAGATTCCAGAGAATGCTTATGGATTTTCTAAATTAATGATGGATCATCTAGCTTCCAAATATTTACAAGAAAATCCTAGTTTGCATATCGTTGGATTGCGATATTTTAATGTCTATGGCGAAAATGAATTTTACAAAGGCAAAACAGCTTCAATGATTCTGCAACTTGGCTTACAAGCACTCCAAAACAAAAAAGTAAGACTCTTCAAGATGGGAGAGCAAAAACGCGATTTTGTTTATATTCAAGATGTTATTCAAGCCAATGTAAAAGCTATCAATGCTAAAAAAAGTGGCGTTTATAATGTAGGCAGTGGAAAATCAAGAAGCTATAATGATATTGTGGCTTGTTTGAAAAAAGAGCTAGGGGAATTTGAAGTAGAATATTTTGACAATCCTTATTCTTTTTTTCAAACACACACTGAGGCTAATATCGTGCTAACAAAAGAATTTTTAGGTTATGAGCCTAGATTCTCTTTAGAAATTGGTATCAAAAACTATCTTGATCAAATCAAAGCTATTCACGCTAAAGGCTATTAATTGAAACCCAATATTTTAGTCATTGGGGATTTGATTTTAGATCATTATATTTGGGGCAAATGCGAAAGAATCTCCCCAGAAGCTCCCGTGCAGGTGATTGAAGTTACCAAAGAAACACTCAACCTAGGAGGCGCTTGTAATGTCGCAAGCAACCTCATCGCCCTAGATTGCAATGTGTTTATTTGTGGAATGGCAGGTGCTGATAAGGCAGGTGAGGATCTCAAAAACAAGCTAGAATCACTTCACATCAACACTCAAGGAATCCACTTTAGCAAGAATCGACCCACCACGCAAAAATCCCGCATCATCGCTTCACATCAACAAGTTGTGCGTGTAGATAGAGAAGATAAAAGCCTAATTGACAAAGAAGCAGAACAATTTATTTTAGAATCTGCCAAAAAATTAATCAAGCATTCCAAAATTCATTGTATCGTTTTATCTGATTATCAAAAAGGTGTTTTAAGTCAAAATCTCACTCAAAGCCTCATTCAACTTGCTTGTGATTCTAAACTTAAGATTCTCATTGATCCAAAGGGCAAAGATTATTCCAAATATCAAGGTGCTACTCTTCTAACCCCAAACAAAAAAGAAGCCACTGAGGCTACAGGAATCCAAATAAAAGATGATTCTTCACTGCTCCTAGCTCTCCAAAAACTAAAAGAGATTTGCCATCTTGAATATTCACTCATCACCTTAAGTGAAGATGGAATTGGAATCTTAAAAGACGGATTACACAAAATCCCAACTATCGCCAAAGAAGTTTTTGATGTAACGGGCGCTGGAGACACCGTTATTGCAGCTTTAGCTTTTATGCTTGCAAAAGAAGAAGATATTCTCTCTAGTCTTCACTTTGCTAATGCCGCAGCAGCTGTGGTGGTAGGCAAAGTCGGATCAGCAACGGCTAATAAGCAAGAAATTTTAAATTACCTTAGAGACAATCATCTCTTAGATTCTCTCTCCAAAGAAATTCCAAAGATTCTTAATACTAATCTTGCTGATTCCAAATTTTTGCCACATTTGCAGAGAATCTCACAAAAACAAAAGCCAATGGCTCTTGACTCTAAATTTATAAAATCTAATGATTTTGCCTTATTTTTAGAGTTTTTACAAACCTTAAAGTCGCAAGATTTTAAAACTATTTTTACCAATGGCTGTTTTGATATTTTGCATTTTGGACACATTAGCTATCTCAATAAAGCTCGTGAATTAGGAGATTTGCTTATTATTGGATTAAATAGCGATTCTTCTATCAAGCGGCTTAAAGGTGATGAGCGCCCAATCAACTCTCAAGAGGATAGAGCCGCACTGCTGTGTGCATTAGAATGTGTAGATTTTGTTATTATCTTTGATGAAGATACACCGCTTAATCTCATTAGCCAAATTAAACCTGATATTTTAGTTAAAGGCGCAGATTATGCCAATAAAAAAATAGTTGGAAGCGACCTTGTTAAAGAAGTGCGTTTAATTGAATTTATAGAAGGCAAAAGCACTAGTGCAACAATAAAAAAAATCAAAAAGGAATAAAAATGCAAGCACATATTTTAAATGAAATCCAATCTCACTTGCAAACCACTCAAAAAATGTCAAGTCTTGTTGATTCTATTCAAGAAGCTGCTAATCTTGCTATTACAACACTTCAAAATGGAGGCAAGATTCTCATTTGTGGTAATGGTGGAAGTGCAGCTGATTCTCAACATATTGCAGCTGAACTTACAGGACGCTACAAAAGAGAGCGAAAAGGCTTAAGCGCCATAGCCCTAACAACAGACACAAGTGCTTTAACTGCTATTGGAAATGACTATGGTTATGATTTTGTTTTTTCTAGGCAATTTGAAGCACTTGCTAAAAAAGGTGACTTGCTATGGGGAATCTCTACAAGCGGTAATAGCACCAATGTTTTAAACGCTATGCGATGCGCCAAAGAAATGGAATGTAAGATTCTAGGATTTAGTGGCAAAGATGGCGGAGAAATGAAAAAATGGTGCGATCTCCTACTTCTTTCTCCTAGTGATGATACACCAAGGATTCAAGAAATGCATCTTTTAATGGCTCATATTATTTGTGATTTGATTGAAAAAGCGACAATGAAGGCTTAGGTTTTGTTTTTTCAAAAAACCATAGAATCCTGCCATACAAAGCAGATTAATCTTACTAGTGAAATACTAAAAATTCTCCAAACAAGTGGGATTGCTGCAAATCTTGCTGATTTGACATTAGATGAAAATGGAATCTATTTACCACTTCCCAATCAAACCACCACAAAAGTGATGCTCTACCAAGCCAAGATTCAAGAATCACTTTTTCGCACTCAAGGAGAACCACTCGTGCATCTAAGCGCCTGTGGTGAAAGCCTAAAAAACTACAAAAATGCCGATTTTCTAGCTATTATCCGCACTGATATGCAGTTTTTTTTAGGTATTTACTCTCACAAAATTCAAACTAAAATCTTCAATCAAAAGCCTCTTAATCTCTGCCCACACTGCCACAATCTACTTCATCGCTCCTATCAAGGCAATTTACAACTTTTCTTTGAAAAATAGACTTCATTGATACCTATCTAAATCTAAACTTTTTATACCATTTTCACCACATACGCGACATTTTAAGTTGCGCTTAATGTTAATCTTACGAAATTCCATATCCCGTACATCACAAGTTAAAAATTGATCAAAAAGTGGCTTACCAACTCCTGTAATGATTTTTATCGCTTCATTGGCTTCAATACAGCCAAAAAGCCCAGCAACTGCACCCAAGATTCCTACACTTGCGCCTGTTGGAACTTCTCCTTGTGGTGGAGAATCAAATAAACACGCATAACAAGCACTTTCCTTTGGCTTTATACTCATTGCCTGTCCGCAAAAATGCAAGGCACTCGCTCTAACTAGAATCTTGCCCCCAAGCACACAAGCATCATTAAGCAAAAACTTTGAAGCAAAGGCATCTGTAGCCTCTATGACAAGATCATAATCCTTAATAATCCCTAAAATATTACTCACATTTAACCGCTCTTTGTAAATGTTAATTTTAATTTTGGGATTGAGTGATTCTAGCTTTTCTTTAGCTGAGAGTGCTTTGTTTTTTTCTAAATCCTTTGTTGTGTGCAAAATTTGTCTTTGAAGATTGCTCAAATCCACATTATCGCCATCGCAGATTCCAATCTCGCCAATCCCAGCAGCAGCTAAATAAAATAAAACTGGAGAACCAAGCCCACCAGCACCTACTACAAGCACTTTAGCGTTTTTTAGCTTTTGTTGCCCTTCTTCCCCAACTCCACTTAATAAAATATTACGATTGTATCTTTCTAATTCTTCTTGAGTAAATGACATAATAATCCTTTTCTCTAAAAACCCAATTTTATCAAATCATCTTTGTTGCCTAAAATTTAAGCACAAAATTGTATCGTTTTAAGCTTAATATCCTTATGTTTTAATTTTTTTATAAAGAATAAAAAGTTATATTTCTATATATGAATAAATATTCATATATTCATACTTTTATTAATTTTATATTTTAAACAATATTAAGGGAAATAGATGCAAGAGCTTGATTCAGAACGACTTTTAAATATTTTAAAAAAACTCCCCAAAGAAGAATTGCTTTATGAGTTAGCAGAATTTTTTAAAATTTTTGGTGATTCTTCGCGCATTCGCATCCTTTCTTTACTTCAGCAAGAAAAACTTTGTGTGGGAGAAATTTCAGAACTTTTAAACCTCTCTCCTTCCGCTGTTTCTCACCAACTTAGAATCCTACGCCAAGCAAGACTTGTGCGGTATAAAAAAATCGGCAAAGAAGTGTTTTATGAACTTGATGATGACCATATTGAAAAAATCTTTGAACAAGGTTTAGAGCATATTCAAGAAATGTAATATAAGGAGAAAACAATGGCAAATTGCTGCAACACTTGCACAAATACCCAAAATACAATTCATACAGAGAGTGATTTTCAAAATAAACTAGCCCAAAGTCTTTTTTATTTTAGCATTATCCTTTATCTTATTGCACTTAGTGGAGATTTTGGAATCTTTAATTTTCATCTTAATGCCCCCATGCTTTATGGTTTTTATCTTTTCTGCTATTTTGCTTTAGGCTATGAAATTTTAAAAAAGGCATTGATTGGGTTTTATAAACGCGAATTTTTTAACGAAAATAGCCTTATGGCACTTGCAAGCATTGGAGCTTGGGCGATCTCTCAGGGAGCTGAAGCCGTAGCAATCTTACTTTTTTATCGCATTGGAGAAGCTTTAGAGAGTTTGGTTGTTGAAAAATCTAAAAAATCTATTCGCACCCTCGCCTCTATAAAAATAGAACAAGCCCATTTATTTAAAAATGAAAAAATTGAAAATATTGATCCAAAAAATATTCAAGAAGGCGATATTTTAGTAATTTTTGCTGGGGAAAGAATCCCTGCTGATGGAATCATTATAAAAGGCGAGGGTAGTGTTGATAACTCTGCACTTAATGGAGAATCCTTGCCACAAAATGTAAAAGTGGGAGATTCTCTTTTTTCTGGCAGCATTAATCTTGATTCTATTTTACATTTAAAAGCCGCTAAAAGCTATGAAAATTCAACCTTTAGCAAAATTATCAAGCTAATTGAAGAGGGTAGTGCGCAAAAAAGCAGAAGTGAAGAGTTTATCACAAAATTTGCACGTTACTACACCCCCATTGTAACGCTTTTAGCCTTTGGCATTATTCTTTTCCCTACACTTTATTTTTGGGCTTTTGGTCAAATGGAATTAATAGAAGCACTTAAAATTTGGCTTTATCGTGGAATTATCTTTTTAGTCGTCTCTTGTCCTTGCGCTTTGGTAATCTCTATTCCACTAACCTTTTTTGCTTCACTTGGAAAAGCTTCAAAAGAAGGAATTTTAATCAAAGGCTCTAGCTATATTGAAGCCCTAAAAGATGCTAATGCCATTATTTTTGATAAAACAGGAACTCTAACAAAGGGCAAACTAATCATTAAAAAAATTAATTCTTATAAAAATTATGATGAAAAATTTATATTAAAAATTGCTCAATTGCTCGAATCTCACTCTAACCACCCCATTGCAAAAGCCATTATGAACTACAACAATGAAATAAACTTGCAAAAAGATTTAAAAAAACTTAGTAACCTCAAAGAAAGCTCTGGAGGCGGAGTGAGTGCGATGTTTGAAAATAAAGCCATTGCTTTGGGGAATGCTCGTTTTATTCAATCCCTAACAAAACAAAATCTCCCAAAAGATTCTAGTTTAAAATGCCAAATTTTCATTGCCTATGATGGAGAAACCATTGGAGATATTATCTTAGAAGATGCCATAAAAAATGAAGCTAAAGAAGCTATAGAAAGGCTAAAAAGAGAGCATTTAGAAGAAATTTATATCCTAAGTGGTGATAAGGAAAGCGTCGTTCAAGAAGTCGCTCAAAGTCTAGGAATCAAGCACTTTTTTGCCTCACTTTTGCCAAATGACAAAGTCAATCATCTAAAAATAATCCTCCAAACCCAAAATCAAAAAAATAAAAAAGTGATTTTTGTAGGAGATGGAATCAACGATGCACCTTCTCTTGCACTTTGTGATATTGGTATTGCAATGGGAAAAACAGGGAGTGATGTCGCGCTAGAGGGAGCAGATATTGTTATTATGAATGATGACTTAAGAAAAATTCCAAAAGTCTTGCAAATTGCCAAAAAAACAAGGCAAATCTTGTGGCAGAATATTTTCTTGGCTTTGGGTGTTAAAATAGGAATTATGATTCTTGGTGCCTTTGGAGCAACAAACCTATGGATAGCTCTTTTTGGCGATGTGGGAGTTGCACTTTTAGCTTTACTAAATGCCATTAGAGCCATTCGCTAAGTAAGGTTCTGCCTTACAAGCTTAAAAAAATTCATTAAAACTTAACATTTTTTAGTAAAATTTCTTCATACTTTTTTGTAAGAATTCCATAAAACATTTTAAAGGAATTGCTATGAAAATAATCTTTGAAAAAAATGATGAAAATGTCAATTTAAAAAATATATTTATTCTTAGCATAAAAAGCTACATTAAGGTTTTATATCAACAAGGTATGAACAAAACAGAAATTAAACAAAAAATCTCTCTTGAATCCAAAAATTTTAATCATCATCATAATTTAATCCTTACTAATTACAAGAGTTTTAATTAAGTTTTGTATCAAAATTTTTTGCTAGAATTTCACACCAAGGCTCGTTTATAAAAAGGAGGGAAAATGTATTGTAAGTTTTCTGCCAAACCAACACTAAAAGCCTTAAAAACTATTTTTAACATTATGGCACTACAAACTCTTTATTAATCAACTTCATCTTTTTGTTTTATTTTTACAATCTTAAAAATATTTATCATTGTTATTTGGGGGAAGCTTATGAAATTGGGCTGGTTTTGTGTTATTCTTGGTGGAATCATCGAAATTTTTTGGGTGAGTGGATTAAAGTATTCAACAAGTTTTTTAGAATATTTTTTTACTGCTTTTGGAATTTGCTGTTCATTTGTGCTAATGATTCTAGCGACAAAAAAAATTGAGGTAAGTATTGCTTATGCTGTGTTTGTGGGAATTGGTGCTGCTGGAGTAGCGCTTAGTGAGATTCTTGTTTTTAATGCTCCAACCAATCCTTTGCAACTTACTTTAATTGTCCTTTTGATTTTAAGTATTATAGGCTTAAAGCTTGTAAGCAAAGAGAGTGATAAACAAGATATAAAAGCCATTGAAGAAATTTCTAAAGATTTAGGGATTAATGAATTAGATAATCAGCTTGAAACGCTTAATTCAAAGGATTTAAGATGAGTTGGGTATTTTTGATTTTAGCTGGGATTACAGAGATTTTTGGAGTGATTTGCATAAAAAAATTTGCGCTTGATAACAAGAAAATCTATCTATTAGGCATTTTTCTTTTGTTTGTCCTTAGCTTAAGTCTTTTGTCTTTGGGATTAAGAGAGATTCCAATGAGTATTGCTTATGCTATTTGGACAGGCATCGGGACAGCTGGTGGAGTGCTTGTGGGGATTTTTTTATATAATGAATCAAAAAGCTTCTCCAAGCTTTTCTTTGTTACTAGTATTGTGGTTTGTAGCGTTGGACTTAAGGCTTTTTCATAAAATTTTAATTATTTTGTGAATTTACTTTTGTTTCTTGGGTTTCAAAAGGGGGTCCTTTTTGGATTATTTGCGTTAGATTCGCTGCTTTTTGTGGGTCCATTTTAGCTAGAATCTTGCCCACCACTTTTGTATCTAGTGCAAACAATATCATCGCTGCTTCAGATTCTGGGAGATTTTCCAAAATTGCAGCAGATTTAGAATCTTTCATACCTGCATAAGTTGTGCCAATTTTGCTCTGTGTGGTATTTTTTATTTCTGCTAGAATCTTTTCATTTTTTTCTAAAAGCCTTTTAATTGCCTCTTCTCTTTGTTCTAATTCCTTTTTTTCAGCCGCCAAAGCCGCTTCTCGTTTTTTTAAATCCGCATCTTTTTGGTCTAAAACATTTTGAGTGGCACTTTGCAAAGCTTGCAAGGCTTGTTGTTGTTCATCAATCTTTTCAATCTCTCGCAAAATTTCTGCTTTTCTCTGTTCAAAAATAATATTGCAATCAACAATCCCACTCCCTTCCACACTCCACAAAAAACTTGTCAGATAAAAGCCAAAAAACACTGCTTTTTTCATTTTTGCTCCTTATGATTAGCATAAAGCATTACAGAAATTTCATCTAAATCCTTGCTTTCTTGCTTTTTTAATCTTTCTAAATTTTTCTTAATTTCTAATCCATCTAAATATTTTGCTTTTTCGTATTCTATATTTTGGACTTTAAAATAATCTTGCAATTCTTGCTTTTGTCTTTTAAGCAAGGCTAATTCACCCATTTTAGAATCAATAGTTTGGCGATATTCATTTTTGTGATGCACAAAAGTTAAAAAAGCTTGATAAACTCCGCTTTTTGGTTCTTCTAATGTCGCAAATTCTCTTACTAAAGCATCAATTTCAGCTTGTTTGGCTTGGATTTGTTGCGCATTTTTTTGTAGCATTAATTCAGCTTCATCTACTTTTTTTTTGCGCAAAATCACAAGCTGAGTGAATTTTGTTTTCATCTAAAAATTGTATCATTCCTATCAGGGCTAGTAGAAATCATACTAAATTTCACTCCAATTAATTTCTCTAATTCCAAAATATATTCCTGCGCTGCTTGTGGTAACTTATCAAACTCCCTAATTCCAGCAGTTTTATCCCAACCTTTGAAACTTTTATAAATAGGTTTTATACCTTCAAAATCAAAAGGAAAAGTTTCTAGAATCGTGCCATTTTTATCTTGGTATTGAGTGCAGACTTTCACTTCATCAAAACCATCTAATACATCAAGCTTCATCATCGCTAACTCACTTACACCATTTAAACGACAAGCATATTTTACAGCCACTGCATCAAGCCAACCGCATCTTCTAGCACGTCCTGTGGTAACGCCAAATTCTCCTCCTTTTTGGCGCAAAAGCTCTCCAATCTCTCCTTCTTCTTCTGTTACAAAAGGTCCATTTCCCACTCTTGTGCAATAAGCCTTAGTGATTCCAATGACATTGCCTAATTCTCTAGGAGAGATTCCACTCCCACTACACGCACCTGAAGCTGTTGTTGTAGAGCTTGTAACAAAAGGATAAGTTCCATGATCAATATCAAGCATACTTCCTTGCGCACCCTCACAGAGAATTTTTTCTCCCCTATCCATAGCCGCCCATAATAAACTAGTTGTATCTACTACAAAAGGGAGTAGCGCTTCTGCATAAGAATCAAGTTTTGCTTTAAGAAATTCTTTGCTAGGAATCTCTCCACCTAAATTAATAATATCCTTTTCTTCCATTAATTCTAAGATTTTTTCACACAAAGCTTGTGTGTCTCTTAACTCTCCGATTCTAAAGCCTTTACGCGCGACTTTATCGGTATAAGCAGGTCCTATTCCCTTGCCTGTAGTGCCGATAGCCTTTTTGGCTTTTTTTTCATTTAATTTATCTAAAAACTCGTGATAAGATAGAATCAAATGAGCTTTGTTGCTAATAAATAATCTACCCTCTAAATTTTGGAATTGTTGCATCTCTTCTAGCAATGCACTTGGGCTAATCACAACTCCATTGCCAATAATATTTTTACATTGAGAATAGAGAATTCCTGATGGAATTAGGTGTAAGGCGTATTTTTTACCATTTACAACAATGGTATGCCCCGCATTATGTCCTCCTTGATAGCGCACAACATAATCATAATTTTGGGCAAGTAAATCCACCATTTTACCTTTACCCTCATCACCCCATTGAATCCCTACAATCAAATCTGCCTTTGTCCTCATTTCTTCTCCTTAATTAAATGCAAAATTACACAATCTGTATAAATACCAAAACCACAAGCCCTTTGTTCTAAAATCTCATAATCTCCGCCTAAAATCATTGTTTGATTCTCCAAGAAAAAACGAAAAAGCATTCCTTTATAATAAGACATGGGTGAATAAAAAAGTGGCGCAAGAATCATATTTTCATAATCAATGTTTTGTGCTAAATTTAATAAACTTTCTAATTCTTTTTTTAAAGATTCTGGAGCTTTTATCAAAAGAGTTTTAAGTGAATCTTTATCCTGCACTTCCAAAAGTTCTGCTAAAAATTCATTAGTGCCTTGGATAGCGCCCACATCATTTTTTTCAAAAACTTCTAAAGATAGCCCAAATTCCTTTGCACAAATCTCTGGAATCTTCACATTTGATAATTGTAAAAAAGGCTTAATATTTATATTTTTTAGAATCTTAAGTGACATTTGTATAAAGGGTAAAATATCGCATTCTTCTAAATTTTCTACACCTATTTGGTGAATTTCTTTTGTAGGGTAAGTAAAAATAGGCTGGATATAAAACCACTTCTTTTTTGTGTTATTTTCTTTTAAATGGGGCGCTAAAAGTCTAATAGTATCAATAGTAGAATCGCTTCTTAGTGTGATTTGATGGTTAAAGGGATTGCTGATTCTTACAAACTCCCTGCTTTGCATATCTCTTTGATATTGTAAATAAGAAAAAGTCGGGGTTAGAATCTCTTCATAATCATTTTGATAAAGTATCTCGCTGACAAGATTTTCAAAATCCCTTTTAACTTTTGCACTTTTGCCAAAATAAAGCTTCGAATCTTGCGGTATTTCGTGGCTTAAAATCAAACATTATCCTTAAAAATTCTCTCTAAAAGTTGCATTATAACATAGTTTTTTATATTTATTTGATTAAAGGGCAAAAACCAAACACTTATGATAAAATTCACATTACCATAAATGGAGGTGAAAAATGGCTTTTAAAATCAATACTCTAGTTTCTCTAACTCCAAAAGAACCACACAAACCACAAACCACAAAGCCCCAAAAACCACAGGAGAATCAACAAACCTCAACACAAAATTCTAATCCTATTAAAAAACCTCTTGGAAATTTAGATTCTACTCTTCCACAAAGCTCTAATAGTGCTTTTAGCTCACTTTTTCTCTCCCAAAAAGATTGGCTACAAAAAGAATTTGGAATCACCGATGAAACAATCAAAGATTTACTAAAAGAAAGCCAAGAGCAAGACTATATTTCTGATTTTTTGTGGAAATTTCAAAAACTCTAAAATAACACACCAAACTCTACAAAATTTCCTTAAAACTTAAAAAAATCTTATTTTTAAAATGCTATAATTCAACTTTATCTAAAAAAGGCACTTTTATGAAAAAACAATTAAATATCGGAATCATTGGGCTAGGCGTCGTTGGAAGCAGTGTTGCAAAAATTTTAAAAGAAAATCAAGATCTCATTGCAGCAAGAGCAGGTTGCCAAATTATCATTAAAAAGGGTGTGGTGAAAAATCTCTCAAAAAGTCGAGAAATCTTTGATTTTCCTATCACAAATGAAGTAGAAAGCATTTTAGAAGATCCTGAAATTGATATTATTGTGGAGTTAGCAGGAGGTGTTCAAGAGCCTTTTGAAATTGCTAAAAAAGCGCTTTATCACTCCAAAGCCTTTATCACTGCCAATAAAGCAATGCTTGCCTATCACCGCTATGATTTACAAAAAATTGCCGGAGACTTACCAATTGGTTTTGAAGCAAGTGTAGCAGGTGGGATTCCTATTATCAAAGCCTTGCGCGATGGACTTGGTGCTAATCATATCTTAAGTATTTGTGGAATCATCAATGGGACTTGTAATTATATTTTAACACAGATGAAAGAACAGAATCTTAGTTTTGAAGAAGCTTTAAAAGAAGCTCAAGAGCTTGGCTATGCAGAGAGTGATCCTAGTTTTGATATTGGTGGTTATGATGCCGCACACAAACTTTTGATTCTAGCAAGTATTGCTTATGGAATTGATGCTAAGCCTGAAGATATTTTAATTGAAGGAATCACACAAATCACACAAGAAGACATAGATTTTGCAAAAGAATTTGGATACAACCTTAAGCTTTTAGGAATCGCTAAAAAGGACAAAGAAAGTGTGGAACTTAGAATCCACCCTACTTTATTGCCACAAAATGCGATGATTGGTAAAGTTGATGGAGTGATGAATGCTATTAGTGTGGTAGGTGATAATGTAGGCGAAACACTCTTTTATGGCGCAGGTGCAGGGGGAAATGCAACTGCAAGCGCTGTTATTTCAGATATTATTGAAATTGCTCGCACCAAAAGCTCTCCAATGCTTGGTTTTAAATCCTCCATTGAAAAAAATCTCACACTCAAGCCCATAGCGGAGATTCAAAGTGCCTATTATTTACGAATTATTGTCCTTGATAAACCTGGAGTTTTGGCTCAAATTACAACGATTCTAGGGCAACAAGAAATCTCTATTGATACTTTCTTACAACGCAAGGCTAAAAATAAGAATCATTCTACCTTATTGCTTTCTACTCACACTTGTCTTGAATCAAAGATTCAAATTGCCATAGAAAAAATCAATAACCTAGAAATCACACAGGAAAAACCTGTAATGATACGGATTGAGAAAAACTAATGAATACCACTCAAAAGGGAAAAGAAGCCGAATCTTTTGCCTGTGAGTATCTCAAAAATCAAAACTTTGAAATCTTAAAACAAAACTTTTTCACATCCTTTGGGGAAATTGACATTATTGCTAAAAAAGAGGGGGTTTTATACTTTATTGAAGTTAAAAGTGGAATTGGTTTTGAACCTGTATTTAATATCACCAAAACTAAACTAACGCGTTTAATTAAAAGTATTGAAGTGTATTTAAAAGCAGAAAAAAATAAAGATTCTTATTGCCTTAGTGCAATTATTCTCTCTAAGGAAACTGCAAAAGATTCTGCTTTTAAAATCCAATGGATTGAAAATTTAACACTTTTTCTCTAGCGATTATCAATTTTTTCTGGATATAAATCGTGGTTTAAAAGCCTAAATTCTGCCATTTCTGCATATTTGGTATTAGGGATTCCATAATTCACATAAGGATCTATGCTAATCCCCCCTCTTGGTGTAAATTTTCCCCAAACCTCAATATATTTTGGCTCCATAAGCTCTACTAAATCATCTAAAATCACATTCACACAATCTTCGTGAAAACCTCCGTGATTCCTAAAACTAAAAAGATAAAGTTTTAATGATTTTGATTCCACCATTTTAAGATTAGGAATATAAGAAATATAAATCGTAGCAAAATCTGGCTGTCCTGTAATAGGGCAAAGACTTGTAAATTCAGGGCAATTAAATTTTACAAAATAATCGCGTTTAGAATGTTTATTTTCAAAAGTCTCTAACACTTCTTTATTGTATTGAAAAACATAATCTGTTTGTTTTCCTAATTGTTTTAATTCCATAAGCAACCTTCCAAATTTTACAGAATCTTTATTTATTTCATATATTTTAATTTAACTTTACAAAGCTACCCAAAAAATGGATAACTTCTAAAAATTAAAAAAATGGAAATTTTAGTGTTCCACTAATTACAAATGCATTAATCAAATCAATAAAAAATGCTCCTACTAAAGGAACGATGATAAATGCCATATGGCTTGGTCCATAGTGTTGAGTAACTGTTTGCATATTTACCATTGCTGTTGGAGTTGCACCTAATCCAAAGCCACAATGTCCAGCTGCTAAAACAGCTGCATCATAATCTTTACCACAATATCTAAAAGTAATAAAAACCGCATAAAATACCATAATGACTACTTGAATAAGTAAAATTACTAACATTGGCAATGCCAAAGAAACAAGTTCCATAAGATTAATTGTTATTAAAGCAAATGCAAGGAATAAAGAAAGTGAAACATTTCCAAGCACTGCTACTTCTCTATCAAAAACTTGATGAATCTTAGTAGCTTGTAAAACATTTCGCAAAACTGCCCCTACAAGCAAACACCAAACAAAAGTTGGTAAAGTAAAAGAACTTCCTTGAAAGAATTTTGCCACCATTGTTCCTATAAGCAATGAAATTGCAATCAATGCTAGTGATTCAACAAAGGAAGTCGCTGTGATTAAGCGTTCTTTTCCAGGCTTTTCAAAAGCAATTTCTATTTCATCTTGTGAATGTTCATTAGGAAGTTTTAAATTGTATCTTTTTACCAAATAATGTGCCACAGGACCACCGATAATTCCACCTGCAATTAATCCAAAAGTCGCACAAGCCATCGCTACTTCTAAAGCAGCTGTGAAATTATAAGGTGAATTTTTAAATACCTCTGCCCAAGCAGCACCTGTCCCATGCCCACCACTCATTGTAATAGAACCGCCTAAAAGTCCTATAAGTGGATTAACACCCATAATTTTAGCCACTATAATTCCAGCAATGTTTTGTAAAATCAAAAGTCCTGCTACGATAAATAAAAATCCAAAAAGAATCTTTCCACCCTTTTTAAAAGAAGCAAAATCTGCACTTAATCCAATACTTGCATAAAAAGCTAACATTAAAGGATCTTTTAGAGAATTATCAAATTGAAATTTAATTCCACCATATTTTAAAAGAAAGAAAATAGCAATTGCAACGATAATTCCCCCTACAACAGGTTCAGGAATATTATAATCTTGCAAAAATTTACTCCGCGAAATAATCCATCTTCCAAGTAACAATACTGCTACTAATGCCACCAAAGTCGCATAAAAATTCAATGAAATTTCCATGATAAACCTTATTTGTATAAAATTAGTTAAACATTTTAATTAAAATAATATTATGCTTTTATAAATTTAAAAAATAATATTTTTAAAATTAATTTTTTAGATTTTTAAAAATATTTTCCAAACAATCTATAACATAACAAACTTGTTCTTTTGTAATAATATAAGGAGGCATAAAATAAATTGTATTCCCTAAAGGTCGTAATAATAAGCCTTTTTTCAATGCCAAATTAAAAATTTCCAAACCCTTTCTTTGCCCCTCAAAGCCTACTAAATCAAAGGCAAAAACCATACCACAATGCCTTAAATTTTTTACAAAAGCAAAGGATTCTAAAATTTGCATTTTTTCCCAAATAAATTGTGAGAGAATCTTATTTTTTGTGATAACATTTTCTTTTTCAAAAAGATCCAATACAGCATTTGCACAAGCACAAGCAAGGGGATTACCCGTATAAGAATGGGAATGCAAAAAAGACTTATTTTCTTCATAAGGAGCATAAAAAAGCTCATAAATTTCATTTGTTGTTACTACCACTGACAATGGTAAATATCCTCCAGTAATGCCTTTACTTAAACATAAAAAATCTGGCACCACATCACATTGTTCATAAGCAAACATACTTCCACTTCGTCCAAAACCAACTGCAATCTCATCAAAAATCACATAAATACCATTTTCTTGACATAATGTAATCGCCTCTTTGATAAATTTACTAGAATACATATTCATATTCCCTGCACATTGAATCAAAGGTTCTAACACAAAAGCTACAATTTCATCTTTTTTATCTGTTAAAACTTCTTTTAATTCTTTTAAAGATTCTTCATAATCTTCTCCAACAGGAGCTTTAATCTTTAGAGTTTGAAGTAAAATTGGCTGATAAACTTCTGTATAAATCCCAACATCTCCTATGCTTAAAGCACCAATAGTTTCGCCGTGATAGGCATTTTGCAAACATAAAAATTTATTTTTTGTTTTACCTTTAATCGCTTGAGCGTGAAATGCCATTTTTAAGGCTACTTCAATCGCACTAGAACCATTATCTGCATAAAAACATTTATTTAATTTAGAATCTAAAAGTTTAACCAAACGATTTGATAAATCTATAATAGGCTTATGCGTAAATCCAGCAAAAATAATATGTTCTAATTTTTCTAATTGTTCTTTTAATTTTTGATTAATATAAGGATTGCAATGTCCAAAAAGATTAACCCACCAACTTGAAATGCAATCTAAATATTGATTACCATCAAAATCATATAAATATACGCCTTTTGCAGATTGAATAGGGATTAGGGGAATGTTTTTTTCATGATCTTGCATTTGTGTGCAAGGATGCCAAATGTGTTTTAAATCTTGTTGTATGAGTGTTTGAGAATCCATAAAATACCTTTAAAAATTTTTGGTATTTTACCGCAAATTTTAAAGGTATAAAAAATTTGAAGTTATTAAAAATTAATACGCCCTAGGCATACAATTCCATTCAATCTCTTTTGCAGTGAGTTGCCCATCTTTTGGTAACCCTGTTGCAGGATTGATTGCTTGAGCATTATTAGCACTATAAGCATTATATCCACCATAAGGCACTGCTTCTACTTTAACATATTTACCTGGAGTTAAATCCTTAAAACTTCCATAGATATCTTGTCCAAATGGACCGCAATCATCACCCTTAATTTCTGTGTAAGGTAAAACTTTAATCACTAATTGTCCACTTGGTCCTGCTAAAGTAATAGTTTTATTTTTATCATCTACAGCTGAAATTTGTCCTTGCACATCAAAGTCAAAATCTGCCATTGCTGAAGTTGAAAATAATGCTGCTAAAGCTAAAGTTCCAAATAATTTTAAAGTTTTCATTTTTGTTCCTTTTAAAAATGAGTTTTAAATTTTAGATTCAAGTTTCCTTTCATCTGTAAGTGAAATTATAAAATTCATTTATCAAGAAAATGTGAAGATATTGCCAAATTTATATGAAGAGTTAAAATTAAAAAATAAATCTAATTATCAAAGAAAAACAAAAAATTAAAGAATTTTTTGCTCTTTTCTTTGAAATAAGCGAATAATATTAGGTATATGTTTATAAAAAATAATAAACATAATCAAAATAAGAGGTGCGTGTGTGTGAATATGTGGAATTTCTGGATGCAAAACAAAAGACATTATTCCAACAAATAAAACACCAATTAAAGAGGCTAAAGAAGAGATTTTTAGAATCTTTCCAACTAATCCCCAAACAACTAAACCTAAAATCGCTTCAATGGGTAAAAATACTGCAACAACGCCCACTCCTGTAGCTACTCCCTTACCTCCTTCAAACTTTAAAAAAGGACTAAAACAATGCCCAACTACTGCCAAAAAGGCTATCATCCATTGAGCTTCATAAGTAAGGTTAAAAAACTTTGCTATTAAAATAACTAAAGCTCCTTTTAGAGCATCACTTATCATTGTTAAAATCGCTACTTTTTTTGCAATTTTTGGATTTATTTCTTTTAAAGTTCTCAAAACATTTGTTGCACCAATACTGCCACTTCCAGTTTCTCGGATATTAACACCACCAAAAATTTTACCATAAATTAATCCAAAGGGGATTCCACCGACTAAATAAGCTAACAAATAAAAAAATCCATTAAGACTTGTAAAAAAATCAATTATTCCTGCTATTATCACCATTTTAAACCTTAAACATCTAAATGCTTAACATCTTTTGCGTGTGCTTGGATATATTCACGCCTTGGCTCTACCTCATCACCCATAAAAAGAGAAAAGACTTCACTTGCTTCTTCAATATCTTTAATTTCTACACGAATCAAACGACGATTTTCTGGTGTCATTGTTGTTTCCCAAAGTTGTTCTGGATTCATTTCTCCTAAACCTTTATACCTTTGGATATCCGCACCTTTTTTGCTACTTTCTTCTATTTTTTCTAGCATTTCTAAAGGATCGCTACCATTTAAAAATCCTAAATCTCTTTCTTTTAATTTACTGAATACAAAATGAGCTTCTTCAAAGAGTGGATGAGTAAATAAATCTTCATCAATCTTAATATCCACTAATCCAGAATCTGTTTGCACATAAAGGTGAATCCTTTGCTCTTCAATCACTTCATTTAAAATATTAAAATTTAAGCTTTGAATTTTCTCCTTAATTTTTACATATAAATCTTGATTTTGCATACCAATTAAATCAGGATTTTCAATCAAATAACGCACAATTTCAATAAGTTGGAATCGCTTTTCTAATTCATTTAAAGTAGAACGATAATGAGCCACAATTTTAAAAAATTCCATTAAATCTTTTGTTCCAATGCCTTGAAATTCAAAATTTTCAATTCCATTTTCAATTAAATATTCACTTAAAGCCTTTTCATCTTTAAGATAAATTTCTTTTTTTCCTTTTTTAAAGCGATAAAGTGGAGGTTGTGCAATATATAAATAACCTGATTCAATAATACTACGCAAATAACGAAAGAAAAAAGTCATTAAGAGAGTTTGAATATGACTACCATCTACATCCGCATCTGTCATAATAATAATTTTGTTATAACGAATTTTAGTAATATCAAAATCTTCTCCGATTCCACAGCCAAGAGCAGTGATAAGATTCTTAATTTCTTCACTTTTTAAAATCTTATCTAAACGGCTTTTTTCAACATTTAAAATTTTACCCCTTAAAGGTAAAATCGCTTGATAAACCCTATCACGCCCTTGTTTAGCACTACCTCCAGCTGAATCACCCTCCACAAGGTAAATTTCTGAAATGCTTGGATCTTTACTTTGACAATCAGCAAGCTTACCAGGTAATGTTCCAACGCTAAAGGTTTCTTTCTTACGTGTTAATTCTCGTGCCTTTTTAGCTGCTTCTCTTCCTCTTGCTGCTAATAGAGCTTTTTGCATAATTGCTTTAGCTTCATTAGGATTTTCTTCAAAAAATTTAGCAAGTTTTTCATAAGTGAGTTTTTGGACAACTGGACGAACAAAAGCACTTCCTAATTTACCTTTTGTTTGTCCTTCAAATTGTGGATCAATAACTTTAACAGAAACAATGGCTACTAAGCCTTCTCTAATATCTTCTCCTGTGATTTTAGAATCTTTTTCTCTTGCATTAGCATTAGCTTCAATATAATTAGTAATTACCCTAGTTAATCCCATTCTAAAGCCTGATTCGTGAGTTCCCCCATCAATAGTCCGAATATTATTAACAAAGCTTAAAACCTTTTCTTCAAAACCTTCATTATAGGCTAGGGCAATTTGTATTTCTACATCGTTTTCAGTGCCTTCAAAATTAATAATTGTTGAGATTAATGGTTTTTTATTTAAATCACTCACAAATTGATTTAAACCACCTTCAAAATGATAAATTTCATTAAACCCATCGCGCTCATCTTTAAAGTAAATCGTAACTTGTTTGTTTAAATAGGCAAGTTCTTTAAAGCGTTTTGATAAGATTTCTCTTTGAAATTCTGTGATTTCAAAAATGCTATCATCTGGAATAAATTCAATAATTGTTCCATTATCTTTGCATTCTCCAATGATATTTAATTCATCTTGAGGAATTCCTTGAGCGAAGTTTTGGCGATAAATTTTTCCATTTTTATGAATTGTCATTTGAAGGGATTTAGAGAGAGCATTAACAACAGAAATACCAACTCCATGCAAACCACCTGAAACTTTATAAGAATCTTGATCAAACTTTCCACCAGCGTGAAGCACAGTTAAAACAACAGTTGCAGCAGGAATATTTTCTGTAGGGTGAATATCTACTGGGATTCCACGACCATTATCTTTAATAATCGCACTGCCTTGTTTTGTTAAAATAATAGAAATTTCATTACAATACCCCGCCATAGCCTCATCAATAGAGTTATCAACTACTTCATAAATTAAATGATGCAAACCATTTGTATTAGTGTCGCCAATATACATTCCTGGGCGTTTTCTAACGGCTTCTAAGCCTTTTAAAACTTTAATACTGCTACCTGAATATTGTTTGTTTTCCATTCTTTTCCTTGATATTTATAAAAATTTAAAGAATAATTGGCATCACGACTGTGGAGAAATTTTCACTTTTTAAAATAAAAGGTGCATTTTTTCCATTTAGTCCCCAGATAAAATCTGTTGTTTCAACTTGACTTAAAAAGTCTAAAACATGTCGTGAATTGATTCCTATTTCAATTTCCTCTGTGATAGGTAAATCTATTTCAATTTGTGTTTGTGCTTCAGAATTATCTTGACTTAAAGATTCAAATAGAATCTCACTAGGTCTAAAAGTAATTTTAACATCATTAGTAACAGAATTGATAACTTTGATTCCTTCAATAATTTTTGTTTTTGGAATAGTTAGTTTAGTTTGAATCTCTTTTGGTAAAATTTTCTCATAATCTGGGAATTTTCCATTAATAAGATGAGAGAAAAAGACATAATTTTGAGATTTAATGACAACATTTTTTTCATTATAGAAAAGTTCAATATGATCAAAAAACAATCTTTGAATTTCCGTAATTGCTTTTTTGGGAAAAATTAGGGCAAGATTATTTCCTGATGGATTCTCAAATTTAACCATTGCAAGGCGTTTAGTATCTGTTGCAACAAAGTTATAAGAATATTCTTTAATATCTAATAATGCACCATTAAGTTCTCGTTTTTGATTATTTGTATCAATAACAGGAAATATTTTTTTCATTGAATTAATGAGTTCTAAGGAATTAATTTCTAGTTTAGGCAGAGTTTCATATTCTGGAAAACTAGGAAATTCTTGTGCATTAAACATTGGAAGTTTAAAAGAGCTTTTATTTTGTTTAATATGGAGATTTTCATTATTTGTGTAAAGATTAATCTCACCTTCTTTTAATCTTTTAATAATGTCTAGAATTTGTTTTCCATTGACTGTGGCGATTCCTTGTTCATTAATTGTTAGAGAATTTGTAGTTGAACATAATCCCATTTCAAAATCAGTTGCTTTGCAGATTAATTGATTTTCTTTTGTTTCTAAATAGATATGAGAAGTGATTTGACTAGAATCTTTTTTATCTAAGAAAGGTTGTAGAGCAGTAAAGATATTATCTAAGACACTATTTTGAATGATGATGTTCATAAAATCTCCTTTTAATATAAATAAAATTTAGAAGTATTAGTAGAGAGATTGAAAAGTTGAATAACTACTAAAAATTCCTAAATTATCGTTGTTTTTGATGTGAATATTGAGTGCATTTATTTTCACATAATTTCACAATTTTATCAAAACTTTGTTTTAAAATAGATTATTTGATTTTGTTTTTTAGCTCTTCAATGATGGTTTTGAAGTTTGGATTCTTGTTGATTTCTTCTTGGATACTTTTCATTGCTTTACTAACAGTGCTGTGATCTTTCATATCAAAATAATCTGCTAAAGAAAGCATAGAATTTGGAGTAAGTGTGCGTGCTAAATAGATAACGATTTTTCTAGCTGTTACGATATTTTTGGAGCGACTTTTACTGCGAATTTCTGAAGGTTTGATATTGTAGTATTTTGCGACATTTTCTATGATTCTATCCATATTAATATTTTCTTTTGATTCTTTAATATATTCTTTGAGAATATCTCTTACAAAATCAATGGTTATTTCTTGAATATTTGTTACATTAATTGAAAAGTTAAGTTTAACCAAAACCCCTTCAATTTCACGGATATTATCATTAATATTTGCAGCAATAAAGTCAATGATTTTTGGGCTTAGGTGAATCCCATCTAATTCACATTTGGCATTAATAATATTGATTTTTGTTTCTAACTCTGGAGGTTGAATGTCTGCTAAAAGCCCTGAAGTGAATCGTGTTTTTAATCTCTCTTCTAATCCATTCATATCTTTTGGTGGTCTATCAGAAGTTAGCACAATTTGTTTGTCATTTTTTTTGAGTTCATTAAAGGTGTGAAAAAATTCTTCTTGGATTTGGTTTTTACCACTTAAAAATTGTATATCATCAATAAGTAAATAATCACAAGCGCGATATTTTTCTCGGAATCTATCCATAGTATTGTTGCGTATGTGAAGTAAATAATCATTTAAAAATTGTTCACTAGTAGTATAAATTACAGATTTTCCAACATTAGCATTTGCATTTCCAATGGCATTGAGTAAATGCGTTTTACCTAGTCCAGTGTTACCATAGATCACTAAGGGATTATAAATTGTGCTTTGATTTTGTGCCACAGCTTTTGCGACATTAAAAGCAAAACTATTAGAATTTCCAACAATAAAAGAATTAAAAGTTAAAGAAGGATTGAGATTAGTGGCATTTTGGATTTTTTTTATATTATTTTTACTTTCTTTTCTTTTATTAGGATTAAAAACTTCAATAATAATTTCGGGTTTATAACCACTTTGTTTTTCAAAAAGTTGGGCAATTTTACTAGAATATTTTGTTTTAATCCAGCTTGCAATGATATTATTTGGGGCATTAAAGATGATTCTATCATCACGAGAATATTTTTCATTGAAATTAAGTTGAGTAATATAATTATCAAATTCAAAAGGCGTAATTTCTTTTTTTAGTTGTAATAAAACAGGATGCAAACTAACCTCACTTTTTATTTTTTAATTATTCACATTATGTGAATAGTATGTGAATAATAAATTTTAATTAATTTTATCCAAGAATTACTAAAATTTTTATATGATTACATTTTCTTAATTCATTAGAAGGAAAATTTTGAATATTTTAGGGATTGATCCAGGAAGTCGAAATTGCGGGTATGCCATTATTCAAATAAATAAACAATCATTAATTTTATTAGAAGCAGGGTTAATAAAAATTAAAGAAAGAATTTTACAGCACCAAATTTTAGAATTTGTAGAGGGAATTGATTTGGTTTTAAAAAATCATCAGATTGATTCTGTGGCTATTGAAGATATTTTTTATGCTTATAATCCCAAAACAGTGATAAAGTTGGCTCAATTTCGTGGGGCTTTGAGTTTGAAAATTTTACAAGAGTTAGGTAATTTTACAGAATACACACCTTTGCAAGTTAAAAAGGCATTAACAGGAAATGGAAAAGCACAAAAAGAACAGGTTGCTTTTATGGTGAAGCGAATTTTAGGAATCAAGGGCGAAATTAAACCTTTAGATATTACTGATGCCATTGCTATTGCCATAACTCACGCCCAAAGGCTAAAGTTACAACATAAGGAATAAAATGAATATTACTTTATTAAGCTATACTAATTTAAACATTTGCTCTCAAGCGATTCGAACTTGTTGGCAAAGCTTTGATAAAAGTGATAATGGTGGTGAAAAAGATAGAGAACTCATTGATAGAGTAGGGAATAAATATAAACATTCTAGCACTTTAGAACACCTTAGTTATACTTTTTATGTTCAAGGTATTTCAAGAGCTTGTCTTCAAGAGTTAGCTAGACATAGAATGGCTTCTTTAAGTGTTAAGAGTAGTCGATATACATTAAAGGAATTAAAAGTAGAGGAAAGCTTTCTTCCTATAGATGAAACAAATTTACAAAGAGCAGAGAAATTTTTAGTTTTTACAGAAAATTTTCAAGTAAATGAATCTTCTATTAAAGCATTAGAAAATCTTAGGATTCTTTTAAAAGATAATATCAGTAATGATTTGGCAAAATTTGCAATGCCTGAATCTTACAAAACTGAATTAACTTGGAGTATTAATGCTAGAAGTTTGCAAAATTTCTTGCATTTAAGAAGTTCTAAAAGTGCATTATGGGAGATTAGGAATCTTGCTTTGGAAGTTTATAATCATATTCCTGAAGAACACAAGTTTATTTTTGAATCAATTTATAAAAACAAAGGAGAATTATGAAAATTTTTAAACTTTGGTTGATTGGAATTTGTTTGTTTAGTTTGCAAGCTTTGGCAAATGATTTAAAAGAAAATGTGGATTATATTGTTTTAAAAAAACCCATTTCTAATATGCAAAATAAGGTGATTGAAATTTTTAATATCGGTTGTCCGCATTGTGCATACTATAATACAAATTTTGTCCCTAATCTTTTAGAATTTTTACCAGAAAATGTAGAGTTTTTACCTTATCATGTGGCAGCTGCGATTCCAATTCATGAAGAAACTTCTAATATTTTAGTTGTGGCATTGACAAAAGATAAGGAAAAAGGTTTAGAATTAAAAGACAATGATTCTATGTATAAAAAAGTATTAAATCATTATTTTAATGCCATCCATAAAGAAAGGAAAAATTGGTCAAATAGACAAGAATTTTTAAAAGAGGGTTTAGAAATACTAGGAATTTCTGAAATAGAATATAAAGAGACTTTAAAAACTAAAAATTCTAAAGAAGCTTTAAAGCAATGGCAAAGTATGTTAGAATATACAGAGATTCAAGGAGTTCCAAGTTTTGTTATCAATGGAAAATATATGATTTTATCTAGTGGGATAAAGGGCGTGGAAGATTTTATTTATAAAGTTGATTATTTACTTACAAAATAACTAAATTTAAAAATTTAGTTATTTTAAAAATTCTTAGAATCTAATCTATAAAATCTTCTATAATTTCTTCTTGTAAAACAAATTGAATTTCTAAATTAAATTCCCCAGTAATTTTTTCTTTGATAATAAGAATAGGGGAAGTTAAAAATCCTTGTGGATATATTTTTTGTCGTAGGGATAATTGATAGGATTCATCTAAACCATTTTTTAGGAGCGATTCAAAATTATCTTGTTGAATAAATTCTTTAAATTTTTCAAATTCTAAAAATAAAATTCCTTCTTTTGAAGCATAGCCAATTCCATCTTTCCAAAATACAATTTTTGCTTTTGTGGGTTTATTAATTATAGAGTGATTACAAATAAAGCTAGGAATAGTTTTTGAATCTTGGGTTAAGATTCCTTTAAGAAGACAATATTTTTGAACTTTTCTTTTGATAATGTTATAGGGTTTATTATTATTTTCTAAAGATTCTCGTATTTGAAAATTTCTTAGGCGCAAAAGAGGAAGATTTCTAGAATCTTTTGGGAGATTGAGTGCAGAAACAAGCTCTAATGGAATCTTTTGAGCTTTTTCTCGTTGCTTAGTGAGTGCAAAGAGGCAACCACAATAATTTTGGCGGTAAAGATTAGCTTCTTTGGCAAGTTCATTTTGAATTTTAGTTCCGCCATTTCCTCTCACATCAATGGGTAGAAAATCAAGTGAATGTTTTTTCGCCATTATTTCACCTTGTGAAAAGAGTTCATTTTGAGATTTCATAGGACTTGCAAGTAGAGTAGTAGTGAATTCCACACAATGCGTTTCTTTTGCAATTTGTGCTGTTCTCTCTAAACGATAATCAAAGCAATATGAACATCGTTCACCTTTTTCTGGCTCATCTTCTAATCCTCTTGTGCCACAAAGCCACGAATCTAAATCATATTCCCCTTCAATTAATGGAATTTTTAACATTTCACAGCTTCTTTTGACATCATTAAGACGCATAAGATATTCTTCATAGGGATGAATATTAGGATTATAAAAAAAGCCACAAAATTGTTTTTGTGGGTAGAGTTTTTGAAGTTGGGTTAGAAAATGATGACTATCCACGCTGCAACAAATATGCACTAAAGTAGTCTTTTGATTTGAAAAATTGTGGGGAATTTGAGACATTATAAACCTTTGAATCTTTGATTATTTTTTGTAAGCATAATACAAAAAAGCACCCATGCCGATGATGAAAACAATAATCAAAAAAACAAGTAAAATAATATCCAAACTAGGCATTTGCAATTTCCTTTTCTCTTAATTGTCCGCAAGCAGCGCTAATATCTAAGCCTTTAGATTCACGAATCGTGCATAAAAGTCCTTTTTTGAGTAAAAATTCTCTAAAAGCTTCAACTTTTTCTTTACTTGGTCGTTTGTAAGGACTTCCTTCGTGAGGATTAAAATAAATGAGATTGACTTTAGCTTTGATTTTATTAAGAAGTGCTACAAGTTTTTTAGCACATTCTAAACTATCATTGATTCCATCAATCATTAGATATTCAAACATTACTCTTTTGCGTGAATCAATAGGAAAAGCTGCCACTTCATCAATAATATTTTGAATATTATAGGCTTTGTTAATAGGCATTAATTTCGTGCGGAGTTCATCATCAACTGCATGGAGTGATATGGCTAGCTGCACTCCTAAATCTAATGCTCCAAGTTTTTTGATTTTAGGTGCAATTCCACTTGTAGAGATAGTTTGCCTTCTGCGAGAAATGCTTAATCCATCAAGTTCTGATAAGATTTGAATACATTTTGTAACATTTTCTAAATTATCAAGTGGTTCGCCCATTCCCATATACACTATATTTACAGCCTTATTATTTGGGATATTTTGATCTTTTTTGATAGCAAAAACTTGATACACCATTTCTCCTGCACTAAGGTTCCTTACAAATCCACCTTTAGCCGTAAGACAGAAACTACAACCCACTTTGCAACCCACTTGAGATGAAAGACAAAGTGTAAATTTATCTTCTTTCATTTTTAAAAAAACAGCTTCATAAGTGAGATTATCAGCGGTTTTAAAAAGATATTTCACACTACCATCGCTACTTTGTTCTTTTCTTGCGATTTCTACTGCATTGCTTGTAAAATTTTCTTTTAAAAATTCACGCAAATTTTTTGGGAGATTTTCCATTTGATTAAAATCATTTTCATAATGAACATAAAGCCAATGGTAGATTTGTTTGGCTCGGAATTTTGGAAAATCTTTTAGAGAATCACTTAAAGAATCTAGCGTGAATCCAAAGATATTTTGTTTATCCATTTTTTCTTGTCCTAATATAATCTTCTAAATTTTGCATCGCTTTTTTATGGTTAGAAAAAAATTCTTTTTGACTTTCTTTGTGAATATGATTTGTGCTACAAAAGATTCCTAAAGCGGGTATTTCATAATGTTTTGCAACTTGCAATACACTAAAAAATTCCATATTTTCGTATAAGATTCCAAGTTTTGTTAGTTTTTGCGCAAGACTAGAATTAGTCGTAATATAATTACTGGAATTAACAATATTTTTTAATGTTTCATGTGAAACATTTTCTAAAGAAATACAATTATCTAAGGGAGTATAAGAATCTTGCTGCAAAAAAGAAAGCTCAATATTAGTCGCACTTTGTGATTCAAAGATTTCTAATAAGGGTTTGGAATCATCATAACATCCACAAGTTCCTACAAAAACTATTTCATTTGGTTTTTCATAAAAAATAAGTTGTGTGAGATTCATTGCACTTTCTATGAGACCAACCCCAATACTTTTAGCAAAAGAAAAACTTTCAATTTTTCCAGCACAGCAAATCATCATAAAGCCTTATTTAATAATTTCTTTATAATACAAATGAGATTCATCTTTTTTGATTGTTTTTTGAGTGGGAATCTGTAAAACTTCAAAGAATCTTGATTTTTCTAAAAAGGCAATTTCAATAATATCTCCCACTTTCACATCTCGACTTGCTTTGACGCTAATTCCAGCGATTTTGACAACTCCATTTTCAATCATATCTTGAGCAATAGTGCGTCTTTTTGTAATATTAACAGCATTTAGGAATTTATCGATTCTCATTAGTTTAAGCCTAAAAATTTTTGTGAGTATTGTATCTAAAACTATATTAATTTATCATACTATATAATTGTAAAAATTAAAAGGAGTAAATTATGGAAAAAACAAAAGACATTAAAAAAGTAGTATTAGCATATAGCGGTGGGCTTGATACAAGCGTGATTCTCAAATGGCTTGGGGATACTTATAATTGTGAAGTGGTAACCTTTACAGCAGACATTGGGCAAGGCGAAGAAGTAGAACCTGCACGAGCAAAAGCCTTGAAATTAGGCATAAAACCGCAAAATATTTTTATTGATGATTTGCGTGAAGAATTTATACGCGATTTTGTATTTCCTATGTTTAGGGCAAATACAATCTATGAAGGAGAATATCTCCTTGGCACGAGCATCGCAAGACCACTTATTGCTAAGCGACTTGTAGAGATCGCTAGAGAAGTGGGCGCTGATGCCATAGCACACGGCGCAACTGGCAAGGGCAATGACCAAGTGCGATTTGAGCTTGGAGCTTATGCGCTAAATCCTGATATAAAAGTCATCGCGCCTTGGAGAGAGTGGGATTTAAATAGTCGCGAAAAATTACTTGCTTACGCAGAATCTGCAGGCATTGAGATTGAAAAAAAGCAAAATAAATCGCCTTATTCAATGGACGCAAATCTCTTGCATATAAGCTATGAAGGACAGATTCTAGAAGATCCAAATGTTGCACCTGAAGAGGATATGTGGCGATGGAGTGTAAGCCCCAAAAATGCCCCTGATAACCCAACTATCATTACCATTAGTTTTGAAAAAGGCGATGGCGTAGCAATCAATGGCGAGAAGCTAAGCCCTGCAGAGTTTTGGGCGAAACTGAATAAGCTTGGCGGAGAGAATGGCATTGGGCGACTTGATTTGGTAGAAAATCGCTATGTGGGTATGAAATCGCGTGGGTGCTATGAAACTCCGGGTGGAACAATCTATCTAAAAGCACATCGTGCTATAGAATCTCTATGTCTTGATAGAGAAGCGGCACACCTAAAAGATTCGATAATGCCAAAATATGCCGAGCTTATTTATAATGGCTATTGGTTTAGCCCAGAGCGTGAGGCGTTGCAAGCATTGATTGATAAGACACAAGAAAAAGTCGAGGGTGTCGTGAGGCTAGAGCTATATAAAGGCAATGTAACCGTGTTAGGTAGAGAATCCAAAAACTCTCTCTTTAATGCGGCTTATAGTACCTTTGAAGAAGATTCTGTATATAACCAAAAAGATGCCGCAGGATTTATTAAGCTCAATGCACTAAGATTTATCATCGCAGGGAAAGCAAAGTAGAAATTAAAATGTAAAAACATTTGAATAAAATTGACACAATAAATCTTGGTTCATATTATACACCAAGATTTATTGTTGAGATTGCCTATCAAATACTAGAGAGCAAAATTGAGAATCTGAATAATTTTTTATTTTTTGATAGCTCTTGCGGTTATGGAGATTTTTTTGTTAAAAAGTATAAATATTTGGGGGCTGATATTGATGAAGCTGCATTAAAAAAAGTGGATCAATCTATAAAAACTATCAATACAAATTCACTCTTAAATGTTTCTCGAGCAAAATTCAATATTGATGAAAATCAAAATTTAATCATCATAGGAAATCCTCCCTATAACGATAAAACTTCAATAGTGAATAATTCCATAAAAAAAGAAGTGTTCAAAATGGATTCTAAATTAGTACATAGAGATTTAGGAATCTCATTTTTGCGTTCATTTGCAATCCTTAAAGCAAAATATGTTTGTGTCTTACACCCTCTTTCTTATTTGATTAAGCAGGCAAATTTTAATGCTTTATTTGATTTTAAAAGTAATTATAGACTTCTTGATTGTTTAGTCATTAGCTCTGCATTTTTTACAAACTCAAAAACATTTTTTCCTATCGCTATTGCATTATATGAAAAAAACAATAAGGGAATGGATTTTAATTTTATTAAAAATTATGAGTTTAAAACTTATGAAGGACAAACTTTTGTGTTAAATAAATTTGATTTTATAGGTAATTATATTACAAAATATCCAAATCCAAAGGATTCCAGAAAAGAGGTGGCATATTTTCATACAATGCGTGACATCAATGCACTCAAACGAAATGCCACATTTATGCCAAATTACAATTCAAATACCATTAGGGTATTTAGTGAGAATTTAAAATATTACTACTATGTCCACCATTTTAAAAAATTTGCAAAAGACTTGCCCTATTATTTTGGCAATTTAGATGTTTTTATTAATCACAAAGAGTTTATAAAAATTGAAAAAGACTTTTTAAGTTTGGATAATAATTCCAGTATTAAAAATTATTTTAATAGGTTATTTAAGGAGTATGGATGTGCTTAAGGTATGAGTTTCCATTAAGCAAAGCAACGGGCAAGATTCGCATTAAAGAGAGATTGGCATTTAGTGATTATGGAATCCCGGTTCCTCCGACAAAAACAATCATTACACATAAGCATTATATAGAATGGCAGATAGGTTATGATACATTGGTAGATAGTAATGAAGAGTATCATTTTATTGGTGCTAATGGAAAAAGAAAACAAATATATGAGTTAAGTGAATTTTTAGAATTTGGATTAAAGTGTAAGCTTATAGACCTCGAAGCGTTAAAAGTATTAAAATATGAAATTGAAAATAATAAGGATTTTATAGAATGTAGAGAAGCAATAACAAGAAGCAACTTACAAAAGAGACAATAAATAATTTAACTTTTTTGAAATCAAGTGTCAGCTATCCACTTTTAATTCATCAGTTTTCAAACAAAGACTTACTTTGTGAAATTATTATAAGAGAAAAACAATATGCGGTTGGTATTATGCCAATGCTCTACTTCTGTGTGGCATTAAGTAGCTTAAAGGATTCCAAGAATCAAAGTTTTGTTGGGAGATACATACAAAACAAAGAAAATGGTTATTTGGAGATAAATAAACAAAATATAGAAGTATTTATTCAAATGTTTAGAATCTTTGGAATGCTTAGCAAAACACATCAATATGATTGCTTGCAAATACTAAATTACTTGATAAAAATGAACGATAGAAATAATTCAAGATTGTAAATTGGTGTGAGTTATTTTATATAACCTTATCAAGACTTTTTTATCTCATCACGCACAATTTGTGTGCTAATACTTTCAAAAAACTCTAAAAAATTAATGTAATTTACTAATAAAAATTGATGAAATGTGTTTGCTTTAACAAAAGGTTTAATGGATTATATTTTGGAGACTAAAGGAAGAAGTTAAGGGGCAAAAGCCCCCCAAAAGTCCTAAAGGCTTATTTAGAGATTTTTTCCAAAATAGCGTTGAAAGTTACACTTGGGCGCATAATCGCATTGCATTTTGCATCATCAAATTTATAATAACCATCTAAATCTACTTTTACACCTTGAGCTTCTAGATATTCTTGGTGAATCTTACTTTCATTAGCATTGAATTCTTCTGCTATAGTTTTAAAGAAGTCTTGTAGATTTGTATCTTTATTTTGATTGGCTAGTGCATTTGCAAAATACATTGCCAAATAAAAATGACTAGTGCGGTTGTCATCTTCTTTGACTTTTCTTGATGGAGCTTTGTTGTTATCAAGCCATTTGGCGATAGCTTCATCAAGGCAGTTTGCTAGAATTTGAGCTTTAGCATTGTTAGTTTTTTGAGCAAAAAATTCTAAACTTGCTTGCAAAGCTAAGAATTCTCCCAAGCTATCCCAACGCAAGTGATTCTCTTCAATGAGTTGCTCTACTTGTTTTGGAGCACTTCCTCCTGCTCCTGTCTCAAACATAGCTCCACCATTTAGCATTGGCACTACAGAGAGCATTTTCGCACTTGTTCCAAGCTCTAAAATAGGGAATAAATCTGTCAAGTAATCTCGCAATACATTACCTGTGATTGAAATGCAGTCTTTTCCTGCGCGAATGAGTTTAAGTGATTCTAAACAAGCTTCTTTAGGAGCTAAAATCGCGATTTCTTTACCTTTTTCTTGCAATCTTTGTTTGACTAAGTCAATCATAATTTTGTTGCTAGGGCGTTTTTCATCAAGCCAAAAGATTGCAGTGTTTCCAGTGATATCTGCTCTTTGGATTCCTAAATCAATCCAATTTGAAACGGCATCGTATTTAGCTTGATTAGCTCTGTAAATATCGCCTTTTTGCACTTTGTGTTCTAGGAGTATGTTGCCATTTTCATCGGCAATTCTAAAGACACCATCTTCTTTTGCAACGAAAGTTTTGTCGTGAGAACCATATTCTTGAGCTTTTTTTGCCATTAAACCTACATTAGAAACACTTCCTAGAGTTTTTGGGTCAAGTGTGCCATTTTGGTGCAGATCTTCAATCACAGCCTCATAAATAGTTGCATAAGTTTTATCAGGAATTAGTGCATTTGTATTGCGCTCTTTACCTTCTTTATCCCAAAGTTTTGCACCATTTTTTAGCATTGCAGGCATAGAAGCATCTACAATCACATCGCTAGGCACATGTAGATTTGTTATCCCTTTGTCAGAATTAACCATAGAAAGTGGAGCATTTTTGGCAAGAATCTCATTGTATTTAGCAAGTATTTCTGCCTTTTTACTAGAATTTTCTATTTTGCTTAGAAGTTCTGAAATACCATTATTTGGGTTGATTCCAAGTATTTCAAATTCTTCTTTAAAGCTATCAAATAATTCTTTGAAGTATGCTTTAACAGCATAACCAAAGATAATAGGATCGCTTACTTTCATCATAGTGGCTTTTAAGTGCAAAGAAAGCAATAAATTTTTGTTTTTGCAGACTTCTATTTGTTCTTCATAAAATTTACTCAAATCTGCTACACTCATAAAGGTTGCATCTAGAATCTCATTTTTTTCTAGTTTTAAATTATCTTTTAGGATTTCAGTTCCTTTGCTTCCTATGAATTCAATTTTTGCAGTAGTAGGGGCTTGGATTAGAATGGCTTTTTCATTATCAAAAAAGTCTCCTTTTTGCATATAAGAAACGCAACTTTTAGAATCTTTATTAAAAGGCACCACTTTGTAAGGATTTTTTTTGGCATATTCTTTAACAGCCTTGGTGCTTCTTCTATCAGAGTTTCCTTGGCGTAAAACTGGATTTACAGCACTTCCTAATACCTTTTGATATTTTTCTTTGATAGTTTTTTCTGCATCATTTTTTGGCTCATCAGGAAAGCTTGGAATCTTAAATCCTTTTTGTTGCAATTCGGCAATAGCAGCTTTTAGCTGTGGAATGGAAGCAGAGATATTAGGTGTTTTGATGAGATTTGCATCAGGTTTTTCTACAAGATCGCCAAGTAAAGCTAGTTCATCTTTATAGCCATTTTCTGGAAATTGAGCTAGAATTCTAGCAGCCAGTGAAATATCAGAAGTTTCAACTTCAATTCCTGCCTTTTTTAAAAAGGCTTTAACGATTGGTAAAAAAGAATAAGTCGCTAATGCTGGGGATTCATCTGTAAGAGTGTAGGTAATTTTCATAAATGTCCTTTGCTAGAAATAATTTATTAGAGTATAGCAAAGAATTGCACATATTAAAATAATTTTAGGTAAGAATCTTTTTACTTTTTTATAGGCGTGAAATTCTGTGATACTTTTTGTCTCTAAAATCTCTACAAAAGATTTTTTATAAAGAATTTACAAGGGCAAATCCTAAATGATAGGGGCTTCTATTTGATTATTTTCTGGTGGTGTGAAATGCGTTTGTGTAGTTTGTGCGGTGGATTCATAGATGATTTCTAAGGCATTGTTTGAATCAGCAGAATCAACAAATCGTGTGCAATGTTTGTGAAAAGTAAGCTTAACAACACCTGTTGGTCCATTTCTTTGTTTTCCGATAATAATCTCTGCTTCCTCTTCGTTTTTAGGCACAAATGTAGATTTATAATCCTTACCTTCTTTTCTAGCTGCTTCTTCTTTTTCTTTTTCATCTTTTTGTTTATATACAGCATCACGATAAACAAACAAAATAATATCCGCATCTTGTTCAATAGATCCAGATTCACGCAAATCCGAAAGCATAGGGCGCCTATCACTTCGGGATTCTAAACTTCTATTAAGTTGAGAGAGTGCGATGATTGGAATTTCTAATTCTCTTGCAATCATTTTTAATCCCCTGCTTATCTCGCTTACTTCTTGGTGGCGATCTTTTTTGCCATCAGCACTACTCATTAGTTGCAAATAGTCAATTACAGCTAGTCCAATTTCGGGGTGCTTTGATTTTATTTTTCGCATTTTAGTGCGGAATTGATGGATAGTTAGGATACTATTATCATCAATAAAAAGTGGCGCATTTGCCATAATATCGGCTGCATGAGAGAGTTGTTCCCATTCTTCATCTTGTAAATTTCCTACGCGCAAATGTTGTAAGGCAATAGAAGTTTTAGCCGAAAGCATTCTTAGCATTAGTTGTTCAGCGGGCATTTCAAGACTAAAAAACGCAACTCCTCTGCCTGTATCGAGAGCTTTTTGTGCCATATTCAAAACAAGTGTGGTTTTACCCATTGCAGGACGCGCTGCGACAATAATCAAATCTCCTTTTCCAAAACCAGTGGTTTTTTCATTAAGCGAATGAAAGCCTGTATCTACACCAATAAGCACAGAATTTCCGCGTTTTTTTATTTCTTCAATGTAATGCAAAGTAGCGGTTGTTACTTCTCTAGAATCGCGAAATTCCTTATTTTCGTGAATATTGGTGATTTTATAAAGTTCGCTTTGAAGGTAATCTATAATATCTTTTGCGGGATTATCTGAATCATTACTAGCCTCATTGATTTTCATAGCCAAAGAGTGTAGCTTTCTTCTTGTAGAATCTTCTTTGATCTCTTGTGTATAGGCATGAATATCACTAATAGGGCTTGTGCTTAGAATATTTAGGACTTCTTCTTGGTCTATGGGGCGTGATTTTGTGGATTTTTTGAGAATAAACTCTTCATCAATAGGCATATCAAGTCGCCTAAGTTCTAGCATGGCAGCAAAAATATTTTGATTAGGTGCGTATGAAAAATCTTCGGGTGTAAGTGTCTCAGAGACAAAATCTAGCTGTTCTGGATCAAAGAAAATAGAGCTTAAAACAGCGCGTTCAATTTGAATTTCCATTTTTTAAATCCCCCTTGATATGAAAAAATAAATGTGTAAGAGCCACAGAAGAAAAAAGAGGCACAAAAAAGCCAATAAAAGGAATAAGGCTTAAAAGGAACAGAGGTATTATTAGGCTTCTTATGGCATTTTTATGAGTTTGTTTAGTAGGAGCAAATTCTTGTTGGCTAAAAATATTTTCACCGACATCTTGGACTTGTCTTTTGGAAAATAGCCAATAATTTAAAAGTGTGATTCCAATAATCCAAATGGGGGGAATAAAATAAAAAGGAAGCAAACATAAAAAAAGCATTGCATAAATCACATAGGGGATAATTAAAAGTAAAAGAGAGACAAAAAAGTTTGTATCAGGCTGAATCAAAATAGAAGAATAATGTTGCTTGTGAATGAATTTAACAACAAAAGGGGTTAAAAAAGCATTAATTAACATAAGTGTTAAAAATTGTGATAACCAAAAAACTATCACTATGATGACAAACAAAAAGGTGTGAGTAAGTATTTCTAGTGGAGCTTGAATCCAAGAAAGCCAAGAAGTTTCAATGGTTATGTATGGCTGAATTAACTCAAATAAGTTTGCCATTACATTCTTGCTAAAAAAATAAAAAATAGTAATCCAAAAAACTAAAGAAATAATAAATGGAAGAAGTGCGAGTTTGAGAATAAAAGGCTTAAAAAAATCCTTAATAGCTTTTTGTAAATAATAGGGGGTTTGGGTGATTGATTTTCCCATTTTTGTTCCTAGAAATGTTTTGTGGAGTTATATCATTGTTTTTCTAAGATTCTACTTTTTTTGTGCCAAAATATAGAGTGGCTCATAAGTGAGATTATTTTTAAAGCGTTCTTCATAGGATTTTAGATGAGTTTTTGTGAGTGTAAGGGAGCTAGTATAGACATTCACGCCAGTGTTTTTAAGATGTTTAAAAACTTCCAAAGGATTACTAAAATGCAAAGTCTGCAATATGCTAAAACATTCTAAAATCTCCCAGTCTTTTTCTAAGATTTCTTTGTATTTGAAAGTATCAAGGTATTCTAGTCCAGAGCCTAAAAACTCTCGCATTTCCCATAGATTATTTTTGCCAAAGATTCCTAGAAGCAAAAGAGAGTTTTTGTTTGAAAGTTGGTTAAATTTAGGTAGAAGTTTAAATTGATTAGTCCATTGTAAGGTAGCATTAGAAGCAATCAAATCAAAAGTAATATTTTGATAAATATTTTTTATTATTTCTAAATTTTCAATATCAAATTTTAAGAATTCTATATTTTTGTCTAAAAAGCTTTGAGAGAAGTCTATCAAATCCAATGCTATAAAATTATCATATGTTAATTTATTGCTTATTTTTTCTGAAAAACCACCTCTTCCACAGCCTAATTCTAGGATATTTTGGAAATGAGAGTTTTTTTGATGATGTGTAAGAATCTCTAGTAAAATATCCTGCATTTTATTTTGGATTGTTGCTGCTTTGCTGTAAGTGTTTTGCGCTTTTAAAAAAGTCTTTTGTAAAGTGGCTTTTAGCATAGAATTTTCCAATCAAAAAAAGCAAAATGAGGGGCATTGATTTCTAAAATTTGCTGTTTGTAAGCTTGATGGCTCCAAAAATTTTTTTGTGCTTGTGTGGGAAAAATAAGGTCATTAGACGAAATAATGATTCTGTCCCATTTAGAGGAATTTTCTATATGATGTTGATAATCTAAAAAAAATTTTAATTCATCTTTGAGCAGGGATTCTTCTAAAAATAAAAAATCTTTGGGGGGCGGATAGTGAATGCCAAAAAGATTTTGTTTAAATGATTCTAGGTTAAATTTTTTTTGCGTGAGCACAAAGAGTTTGGGGTGGATTCCATAAGTTTCGTGGATACCATATTCTGTGCCATTTACTGCTGTTTTGGATTTGAAATCAAAAGCAATAGAGTCTCGATTTAAAAACAAATGAGCCACCCAAACTCCCATAGAAAATCCAAGCAAATGGAGATTTTTACTTCGTAAAGGAAGTAACAAATTTTCTAGTGCAGAAAAATTTAAATGTTGGTAATGTGAGAGTAAAATCCAATCATAATTGCTAGGGATAAAGCTTTGAAAATGACTGAAATGTGATGCAAAACCACCAAATAATAATAGAATATCTTTATTATTATTAATATTATGATAAATATTCATAATCAATTTCTTTTAGAGAATCACATAAGGATTCAAGCTGGTGAAATGGAATCTTTTGGGTTAGAGAAAAACGCAAACAAGATCGATTCTGTGGAATGGTTGGAGGTCTAATGGCAGGTGCAAAAAATCCTTTTTTTTCTAGTTCTTTTTGAAAAAATATTGCTTTTTGATTGTCTTTTAAAACAAGGCTTAAAATATTATATTCTCCTAAAATTTCATAATCAAGATTATTTTGCAAAAGTATTTTAAAATCTTGGCTAATGTTAGAAAGCCTTTCTCTTTGCTTTTGTAAATTAGGTAAATGCAAAAAGGAAAAATAACTCATTGCAATATTAATAGGTGGTAGTGCTGTTGAGTAAATTAGGCTTCTTGAGAAGTTGATAAAATAATTTCTGAAATCATTTTGGCATAGCACACACGCACCCATAGAAGCCATAGCCTTGCCAAAAGTCAAAACAAGAAAATCAATTTCTTTTAAAACAGGATAGCAAAGCCCTAAACCATTTTGTCCAAAACTCCCTATGCTATGAGCTTCATCAATGTATAAATAGACATTTTTAAATTGCTTTTTTAGCGCAATAAGAGATTGTATTTTTGCAAAATCACCCTCCATACTAAAAAGCCCCTCAGTTAAAATAAAAATAGCTTCAAAATTATTGGCATTTTGCTCTAGCAGTTTTTTTAAATCTTGCATATCATTGTGCAAAAAGCGTCTAAAAGCGACTTTTTCAAAGGATTTTAAACCATCAATGTGGCTTGCATGAATACTTCTATCAGCTATAAAAAGGACATTTTTAAGTCTGCTAAGTGCGCTAAGAGCACCTATATTTGCGTGATAACCACTATTAAAAAGCAGAGCTTTTTTGTTAAAAAGTGATTCCAAATAAGTCTCAAAAGCTTCATAAATTTCAAAGTTTCCGCTTAAACTACGAGAAGAAGAGGCACTAAAAAAGCAATTTTCTCTAAAAAGATTTGAATCTAAAAATTCTACGATGAAATCTTGATTGCTTGCAAGGTTTAGATAGTCGTTGCTTGCAAGATTTAAAAGCCATTTGCCATTTTTTTGGATTTCCAAATCCTTGTGCTTTTGTGGGAAAAGGGTTCGGAGATTTGAGGATTGTTTTAGTTGATTAAGGATTGTTTGAATGGCATTTGTCAATTTAAAGCCCTCTTAGGCTTTAGATTCTTCTATTAGTTTTGCAAATTCGCTAAAAAGTGCTGTAGATTCAGAAGGTCCAGGTCCTGCTTCTGGGTGGTGTTGAAGAGAGCAAATAAGCGCATTTTTGTATCTTAAGCCTTCAATTGTCCCATCAAAGAGATTGCGATGAGTAACTTCTGCGATTTCTTGAATGGATTCTGGAACAGAATAATTGTGGTTTTGAGCTGTAATTTCTACTTGATTAGTAAGCAGATTTTTAACAGGGTGATTGCCGCCGTGATGTCCAAACTTTAGCTTGTGTGTAGGATAGCCTTGGGCTAAAGAGAGCAGTTGATGCCCTAGGCAAATGGCAAAAATTGGGATTTTTGCTTCAATAAGTTTTTTGATTTGAGTAACTTCTTGATTTAGAACTTGTGGATCCCCTGGTCCATTAGATAAAAATATCCCATCAAACTCTTTATTGCTGTGGCGTTTGATAAGAGATTCTGCATCAAAGCAGTGTGGAATCACTTCTACGCTAAAACCTGCATTTACAAGTTCTCTTAAAATGCTTTTTTTGATTCCAAAGTCAATAGCAAGAATCTTTTTATTAGTTTTTGGTCTTGCAAAATCCATAAGCCCAAAGTCAAATCGACCCTCATCGTGTGTATAGTTTTCTTTGGTGCTTACTTCTTTGATATAGTTAATAGCTTCGATTCTTGGGGAAGATTCAAGGATTTTTTTGAGTTCATTTTTGTCTGAAATTTCTGTGGAAGCCACCATCATCATAGCTCCCTGTTTTCTTATAGTTTGTGTGAGCATTCTTGTATCTAATCCACAAATCCCCATACAATCGTGTTGTTGTAAAAATTCACTCAAGCTCTCTGCAGCACGAAAGTTAGAATAAAAGGCATTGTAATTGCGACACAAAATACCCTTGGCAAAGATACTATGACTTTCTGTGTCTTTTGGATTTGCCCCAACAATCCCAATTTCTGGCATTGTAAAGCAAATAAACTGCCCTGCATAACTTGGATCAGTGGTAATCTCTTGATAACCAGTCATTGAAGTATTAAAAACAAGTTCGCCTGTTGCAGTTTTGTTTGCTCCAAAGCTTTTTGCTTCAAAAAACATTCCGTTTTCTAAATAAACCCAAGCATTTTTTAAAGTTTGCATTATAGGAATCCTTTCTTTTTAAGCTCTTCTTGATAGAGTCTATCAAAAATCAAATCATATTCTTCAGAGCCAAAAACAATTTTGCGTTTATAGTTGCTAATTTTTTCATTAACAATATTTTCTATTTCGTTGTAGATTTTAACATAACCATCAATGGCTTTGAAAATAACATTTTTTACGCGTGTTTCAGAGGTAGAATATTCAATCAAATCTTCTTCGTAAAGTTCATCAAGTATTTTGTGTGCAAGGTGATTATAACGATCTTCCCAATTTAAAATAAAGCCTTCATTTTCAGCAAGCTTATGTTTGATTTTCCAAAAAAGCTGGTGCTCATCTGCTTGCATAAATTCAATTTCATCAAGATTTTCTTCCAAGATTTCTCTTGCTTTTTCTTCGATTTTTATTTCTTCTTTAATGTCTGCTTCAATGAAGTTTTGTGCTATTTTACTAATACCTTCTATTCCATGCAAAAGATTAACAAATCCGCAGGTTGATAAATCAAGTGCTATTTTATTTCCAATATAAGGTGCGTGTGGGAGTCTAAGCTTCATTATATAACCTTAAATAATTTTTCTGTAATTTTAGCGTTTTATCTCTTAAAATATTACTTTGAGTTTAGGATTCCATTTTTTTTGAGCGAATCTTTGAGGTTTTGGGCTTTGGTTTGGAAATCATTGGTATAGGTGGGAAAATGAGCGATTTTAATTGAGCTATAATTTTGAATAAAGCTGTCCATTTGGGGATTTTGTTCTCCAGAGATAATAAGCCCTAGAATTTCAATATTTCTTTGCCTTAAGGCATCAATGCTAAGTAAAATGTGATTGATTCCGCCTAGATAATAGCTTCCTACTAAAAGTGTTGAAAAACGATATTTTTGGAGATAATCAATCATACACACACAAGAATCCAAAGGTGTAAAAAGCCCACCAGCACTTTCAATCAAAAGGTGATTAGAAAGAGGTAAGGGGATTTCTAACCCATTGTATTGTATGTTTTCTTTTTGCATTGCAATATGTGGGCTTGCAGGGGTTTGAAGGAGAATGCCTTGTGGGTGGATTTTGGTGTGAGGGCTTAGAGTTTGAATCTTTTGGCTATCTGTTGGGATTCCAGCTTGGACTAATTTAAAATATTCAAACCCAAAAGCATAGCACAGCGCTGCACTTACAGAAGTTTTACCTACATCAGTATGGCTACCACAAATAAAAAGTTGCATTAGCACACGCTTTTACTAAGTGTTTTGGCAAGTCCGCCAAGAGCGGTTTCTTTGTATTTTGCATTCATATCTTTGCCAGTTTGATACATGGTTGCAATCACATTATCTAAGCTAACTACAGGATGGCTTTTGCGTGTCATTGCCATTCGTGCAGCACTAATAGCTTTAATCGCACCAAAGGCATTGCGCTCAATGCAAGGAATTTGCACAAGCCCAAAAGCAGGATCGCAAGTTAGTCCTAAATGATGTTCCATAGCAATTTCAGCAGCATTACAAGCTTGTTGTATGTTGCCACCTAGAATTGTAGTCATTGCAGCAGCTGCCATAGAGCTAGCTGAACCAATTTCTGCTTGACAACCCGCTTCAGCACCGCTAATACTTGCATTTTTCTTATAAAGTGAGCCAATCATCATCGCAGAGAGTAAAAAATCCACAGCCAAGGTATCACTAAAGCCAACGCTATGATTTTTAAGATAGAGCATCACACTGGGGATAACCGCACAAGCCCCATTTGTTGGAGCAGTTACTACTCTGCCTCCCCCTGCATTTTCTTCAGCAATAGCAATGGCATAAAGGCTAATGTAGTCTAAAATCCCAAAAGGATCTGTGGTGGGACAAATTCGCTCATAAAGCCCCTTTGCGCGTCTGTGTAAATGTAAAGGACCTGGTAAAATCAAGCTTTTTGGGTGGCAACCTTGATAAAATGATTCTTGCATTACTTCCCATATTTCCATGCAATATTCTCTAATTTCTTCTTTGGTGTGGAATTGTTTTTCATAAAGTATAGAAATTTCAGCAAGATTTTTTCTGCGCTTATTGGCTTCTTGAATGAGTTCTTTGGCATTATTGATTTGAAGTTTTAGTTGCGTTGTTTTAGTTGTGTTGCGATTTTGCATTTGTTCTTGGGTTTTAATGAAGCCTCCGCCTATGGAATAATATCTTTCTTTAAAGAGAATCTTTCCTTTTTCATCAAGGGCAGAAAACTCCATTGCATTTTCATGCAAAGGTAGAAACTCATTGCAAAAGTGAATATTTTTTTCATAGATAAAAGAAATTTTTCTCTCTCCGCCTAATTTGAGTGTTTTGTTTTCCATAACTTCTTTGAGAATCTCTTCTTGCAAAGAAGGATTTATGGTTTTTGGATTAAGTCCGCTTAACCCCCAAATCAGAGCTTTATCGCTTAAATGCCCCCTGCCTGTTAAGCTTAGAGAGCCAAAAAGTGTGGCATTAACTTGAGTAGTTTCTTGAAAAAGTTTTTTTTCCTTTAGGGTTTTGCAAAAAGTATTGGCAGCTAAGATAGGTCCAAGTGTGTGTGAAGATGAAGGACCTATGCCGATTTTAAAAATACTTAAATTACTCATTTATTTTAAAAAAGGGTATAAACAACACTAGAGATTGTCAAAATACCTGTAATAGTTACAAAAAGATCCAAGGCAGGATTCTTGTATTTTTTGAGTTTGCTTACACCCCAAATAGCAATCATTGGCATCATAAATAAAATCATCGCAATAATAGGACCGCCTAAGCTCTCAATAAAATTTAGAATACTAGGATTAAGATAAGCAACAGCGATGATAGTAACATACATAAAGAGTGTGCTAAAGATTTTGATTGCTTTAAGGTTTGGATTCTCATTGCCAGATATTTTGATGGCTTTGCGTAAAATACCATTTAAGCCTTCATAAGCACCAAAATAATGACCAAAAAATGAAGTTACAATGGCTAAAAAAGCTACAACTGGCGCACCATAAGCAATAAAAGGCACATCAAGTTTATTGGCAAAATAGGAAAGAATGGGAATGTTAGCATCTCTTGCGGCTTGAAAATCAGTCGCATCTAAACACAAAATACAGGAAAAAACAAAAAACATTACAAAAATCAAGAGCATTGCAGAAGTTCTAAAAAGAATTTGATTGGCTTTTTGTTCGGAATTTTCTCCATATTCTCTACGCACACTTAGGGTGAAAGTGGAGATAGCTGGGGAATGATTAAAAGAGAAAACAAGCACAGGAAGTGTTAGCCAAACAACCTCAATAAAATCTTTTAGGCTTGGAGTAGTTTGAATAATCTCTAATTTCCAATGCGGAATTAAATAAAAAGAAAAGGCAAAAAGCACGAGACAAAGCGGATAAACTAAGAAATTACAAGCTTTGGTTATGGTCTTTTCTTTAAGTAGCATAATTACCATCATAGCACTTGCTAAAATAATAGCCAGAATCAACCTTACAGAGGGGTAAAGTTGCATAGTTTGAGAATCATAAAGATTTGTGAGTTGTAATTGATTGACAAAGAAACTAGCAAAAGTATTGGTAATCCCAACACCATAAGCAAGACAAATAGGGTAAATGGCAAAGAAATACAAAATTGTAATCAAAAAGCTTGTATTTCTTCCCCAATATTCTTCAGCAGCGTGAGTAATGTCGTGATCAACGCTACTTGTTTCATTGACAAAGCGACTTAAAGCGCGGTGTGAAAGCCATACCATAGGAAAAATAAGCAATGTCATTACTACAACAGGCCAAAACCCACCCATTCCTGCGCGTATAGGCAAAAATAAGATTCCTGCTCCAACAGCTGTCCCAAAAAGAGAGAGCATCCACCTTGTATCAAATTCTGTCCATTTCACAAGGAATTCCTTAAGATTTTAATTTAATTTTTCAATCAAGCCAACTTTATTAAAAAGTATCTAAATATAAAATAAAATCTTTCCGTAATGAGCAAGGCTGTATAGAAAAGAGACACTGACCAAAAACATCTACAAAATAAATAGAGTTTTTTTCTAGCTTAGAGTCAAACTTTTTGATAATAGCTTGATAATGAAATTTTTCATGAATCGTCATTGAAAATTCTGTGAAATCTGAAATTATAAGGCTTTTATCTTGAATCTTGCTTTTAATAATTTCTTTAAAAGAAATGAAGTGTAGTGCTAGATGCTTTGTTTGTGTGTGTTGGGTTTGTAGGTCTTCTTGTAAGGTTTCTTGCTTGAGTGAAAGCCACAGAATCATCGCACCTAAAATAATAAAAATAATAAGTGGAAGCAATACAAAAGCTTTCATAATGCCTCTTTTATAATAAAGTCTTCTAAGCAGAGTTTTTGGTTGTTTGTGTCTTTGGTGCAGAGTTTTAAAAGGATTCCAAAATTATTTGTGGAGATGAAAAAGGAATCAAGATTTTCAAGGATAATATGGGTTTTGTCTTTGGTTTGTAGGGAAATTTTGTCTCCAAACTCTAAAATATAGGGTGTCTGTAAAAAATAAACTTTGGGCAATAAAGTAAGATTCGCTGTAGCAGATTCTAGGAATTTTGGGATAGTGGTTTGCAGAAAATTGGCGTTTAGGTTTAGAATTTCTGCGGTGTATTTTTGCGAATAAAAATCCTCTGGGAAAACAAAATTTTCTGTCACAAAAAGGGCGTGTAGTTTGTTGTGATAAATTTTGCAGTTTTGATTTAAAAGATGGATAAAATCAGCCTTGATAGCTAGGAATTCTAAATTTAAAGTAGAATGAATTTGCAAGGTTTTGGGGTTAAAGATTCCGTGCAAACAAGGCAAACTATAATCCCCAATCAAAAATGATTCTTGTATTTTGGGGTAGAAAATTAAGCTTTTATTTTTGAGATTAAGGGGATTTTGAGTTATTGATTCGTTGGGGATTATTTTGAGGCTTGGTTGGATTGAATCTTGTAGGATTTTTTTGATTTGCAAAAGAGCATTAAGGCTTTGGAGTTTGGTTTCTAATTTATATTGGGAGAGGGTGTGGAGTTCATAGATTTTTAGGACAGAAGGAGCGCTTAGCATCGCGATGATTCCTAAGATTCCAAGAGCGATAGTGATTTCAATTAAACTAAAGGCTTTTTTCATTTTGTGGCATTAACTTCATAAAAATAAAGCGATTCGGGGATATTGGATTGAAAAAGACACAAAATACTATCATTGTTACAAAAAGTTACTTTTTGAAGTTCTAGAGTCTGCTTTTGGATTTGGATATTTTTTAATGAAGTGCTCTGGAGTAAGGCGATTATAAGAACGCTTATAACAGAAATAAAAAGAATAATCTCTAATAAGCTAAAGGCTTTTTTTGACATCTGTGTCCCTGAAAAATAAAAAGTTAAAAAATTTTTTAATTGTCTTTAAGTATTATTGATAAAATAAATAAAAAAATCAATAAAAAGCGAAAAAGCAATGCGGTTTTTTTCAAATCAGGCAATGGTTTTTTATCCCCTTTTTCTTAAGGAATATGACAAAGAAAATATTCACGACTTTTTAGAAGACAAGATTTGCAAAATCTTAAATCTAAGAAGAGATTGTGAATATTTTTTACACTATTTTTATGATAAAGACTGCTTTTATTGTTTGCTTATTAATAAGGAAATTTTATTACAAGGAATCAAAGATTTTAGAGAGTTTTTAACTCATCCTGCTTTTTTGGCTTATAGATTAGTTAATCAAGAGCAACAATTTATTTTAATGCTCCATTTTTGCGAGAAATTAGAAATCACTCTAGTGGGATATTTTAAGGGGCAAATTACTTTTTTACAAAGCTTTAATGAATTGCAAGATTCTTTGGAAAAATCTCAAGAAATTTTTCATAATTATCCAAATGCAAATTTTTATTTTTGGGACACGCAGGGGCAAACTCAAGAAGAATCTTTGGGGAATTTGATAAAGTGGGAGGTTTTAAATCCAAAACTTGAAGATTTAACTTTAGAAGAATCGTGGAATTTTAACCCCTTAGAAAAACCCATTCCATTTTGGAAGCAAAAGATGGGAATAACTTTGCTTAGTGGTGCTACTGGAGTGATTTGTGGGCTCTTATATCCTTTGTTTTTAAGTCTTTTGATATTTCTTGAAAATAAGAATCATGAGAATTTAAAAGCACAAATTGAAAATCAAAATAAAGCACTACAAACCCAAATGCAAAATTACACAATGTTGCAAAAAGAGAGTGTGGCTTTGCAAGAAAAATATGAAACCTTAAAGCAATCTTTTAAAGATAATGAGCAGTTTTTGCAAAAATTTTTACACACTAATCCTAGAATCACACAATTTTTTGACAAAATTAATCCGCTCTTAGAGTTACAAAAAATCAAAATCGCTTATTTTAATTCCAAGCAAGATGTTTTTGAAATTTTATTTGTAGGTGCTAATGTTATAGAGTTTTTGGAGTTATTAGAACAGAATCATCTTGCACATTTGGAGAGTTTAGAGGAAATTGAGGGATTTTATTTTGTAAGGATTAAGGTGTGAGAGCAATTCTCCAAAAGATAGAGGAATTTTTGTCAAAAAGAACTTTACGCGAGAGAATCTTGGTGGCAATTTTTTTGTTTATAAGCTGCTTTGGCGCGGTGTTTGCGATGAGTTTTGCAAAGATTCAAGAATCCTTTAATCAAGCAAAAGCTAAAACTTTTGCAATGGAGGAAGAATTAGCAAAATTACAAGAAAAGCAGGGGATTCCTATTTTGGATAATGTGAGGCTAAAACAAGAGATTAAAGAGCTAGAGTCATTGATTAAAGAGCAGAATCAAAAAAAAGAAAGACTGCAAGGAAAATTTCAAAACTTCTTTGTTTTAAAGAAATTAGGAAGCGAGTTAGAATCTTTTTTTATTGCAAGAGAAGTGGATAAATTTTTAGTTAGCGGAAGTGGAGACTTTGAGAGCATTTTTTTATTTTTAAGAGAGGCTGAAGCATTACAGACTTTTTTAACAGAGAGTTTTTTGGTTTATCCTAATCAACAGAGATTGGATTTTTTTATGACATTAAAAGCCCTTCAAGATGAAAAATGATGAAGCAAGTTTTAGTGGTATTTTGTTTGGGTATGTTTGCTTGGTGTTATGATCCATTTTTTTATGAAGAATTGGATTTAAGGATTTTTGGAATTATGCCTAGCAAGGTTAATTTAAATGGCAAATGGCTGGGGCTTGGAGAGGAATTTGAAGGGTTTGTGGTGAGTGAAATTGGCAAGAAATGTGTGGTGTTAAAAAGCAAAATAAGAGAGGATTTGAGAGAAGTTTGTCTAGCCAAAGAGAGGAAGTTTTTGTGAATTTGTTGAAGCTTATTTTTTGTTTTTGGGGGATGAGTTTTGGGTTTTTGCAGGCTTGTGAGAATCGAGTGTTTGATTTGGAATTGCAAGATTTCGGAGTTAAGATTTATGAAGTTTTAGGAGAGTTTGCAAATGAATGTTCTTTTAGTGTGGTATTAGATGATGAAGCAGCAAAGAGCCATTTAGATAGAGAATTAACAATGGTTAATTTTAAGGGTAAAGATTTGAATTTTGTATTTGATTTGCTTTTTGATCAGGCAGATTTGCATTATATTTATAAGAATGATGTTTTGCTACTTAAAAGCATAGAGACTAAAATTTATAAAATCAATTATGTTAGCACTAATCGAGTAGGCATTAGCAACACTTCAGTATCTATTAATCACGAGGATAGTTCTAGGTATTCTAGCTATGGCAGTGCTACTGATGATTCACAAGCGACAAGTAAATCAGGGATTAATATTACTAGCGAAGATGGATTTAACTTTTGGGAAACTATTGAGGGAGAGATATTAGGGATTTTGGGACAAAAAGAAAATGATTCTAGGGTTGTGCTTAATAAGGGAGCAGGGCTTATTAGTGTGCGAGGAAGCAAAAAGGAATTAGAAAGAGTGGGGGCTTATATTCAGAGTTTGCACCAAAGATTGCAAAAACAAGTCTTAATTGATGTGCATATTTTGAGTATCACTCACAATAACACTAATACCACAGGCATTAATTGGGATGATCTTTATAATCTGCAAAATTTAATAATTCCACCATTTGGAGAGGGGGCGAGTTTTGGTGGGAATGGAGAAGTTGGGAATGCGAGTGGGATAAATATTGTGGGACAAAAGGGTGTGAATAATTTGCATTATGGAATCAATATTTTTTCACAAGGTTTAAGCCTTACGCGGATTATTGAATTTTTAGAATCTTATGGTAAGGTGGAATCAATTTCTAATCCAAAAGTTTTAACGCTTAATAATCAACCCGCTATGATTAGCGTAGGAGATATTTTGCGCTATCAAAAAAATACTATTTATCAAAATACGAATGCCCAAACAACGCTTACTAATACAGACAATGAATATCCAAGTCTTTTTGCTGGGGTTTTATTGGATATTACTCCACTCATTTTTGGGGAGGAAATTATGCTAAAAATCAATCCTTCCATTACCAAAACTAAAGAGAATCGCACTGAGATTCCTAATACTGCCTTTGAAACCCCACCAAATTTGATGACTAATCAACTCTCATCAATTGTGAGTGTGAAAAACAATCAAAAAGTGATTTTGGGCGGATTGATTTCTAAAAATTTTGCCACTAAGGAAAATAAAATACCTATTTTGGGGAGTATTCCATTGATTAAGCCACTTTTTTCTTATTCTCAAGAGATAGAAAATACAGAGGAAATTATTTTTATCATTGAGCCAAAAATTATCCAAGCACAAGAAAATGTTAGTCTAGAAACACTTGGATATAGGCTTATTAAGGAGGAATAAATGTTGAAATTTGCCTTGCTTTGTATGGTGGTGGGAGGAGTTTTGATCTTTTTTGCTAAAGATATTAATCCTTATTTGGAATCAAAATCTATCTCAAAGCCTTGTTTTTATGTCCAAGCTAGTGAGCTAAACCTAAGAGAGAAGCCAACAACAGAGGCAAATATTCAAGGGAAGTTAGAATACAACACAAAGATTTGTGAATATTCTAAGATGGAAAATGGATTTTTGAGAGTTTCTGGTGGTTGGGTGTTTGCAGAATATTTGTCTTTGAATCCTGCAGTTCCTAAAAAGCCTATTTTGCCACCACAAAAAGAAACTATAGTAAAAATATCTCAAGAAACATTGCCCCAAGCCAAATTACCACAAGAAAAAAGCAAAAAAATTATCCTTGCAAGTCGCCCCAAGGATTCAAAAGAGGATTGGTTAGATCAAGCAGAAGCACTTTTAGCTAAAGAAAATTATCAGGCAGCAAAAACTCTTGCATTAAAAGCAAATCAAGAGAATCCGCAGAATCTAGGAAGTTGGGAAGTTTTTGCAAAGGGATTGTATTTGGAGGGTAAAAAAACAGAAGCCATAGAAGTTTTAGAGTATGTTTTGCAGACTTATTATGATGAAAAATTAGTTTTATTATTGACACAAATGCAAGGTAATAAGATTTGAAAAAAATTTTTGAAAGTGATTTGGATTCCCTTTCTTTAGAAGAAGAGGATTTGCTTTTTGAAAAGTTGGCAAAAGAGCTTGGCTTGGAGCTATTTAAGCTTGGTGCCATTAAAAAAGAGGTGGCATTTCTCTTAAGCTTAGATCAAATGAGATATTTTGAAGCCATTATTATAAAAAAAGAAGAAAAAACTCTGCTAATTGCCTTAAAAAATCCTTTTGAGAAGTCTTATCAAGAAACTTTGAAAATGATTTTTTCTAACTTTTCTATCGTGTTTGGTTTAATTAAAAATAGGGATTTTAAAGCGGCAATTTCTTGGCTTGAACGAGAGGAATTATTACAGAAACTTTTAGAGAGGATTCCAAATGAAATTGCTAAAGATTCTAAAGAGGAAAATTCTAGTATTTTGGAGTTTTTAAAGCTTATTTTGCAAGAAGCTGTTTGTAAAGGCGCAAGTGATGTGCATTTTGAGAGAGACTTTGAGACTATGAGGATTCGCTTTAGAATTGATGGAGTTTTGGTGGAGTATTTGAGCTTGGAATCTTGGCTTTTAAATCCGTTAAGTTCGTGCATTAAGTTACTTTCTCATCTTAATATCACAGAGACTAGAATCCCACAAGATGGTAGATTTTCTCTAAGCATAGAGCTAAGAAACCAAATCATAAAAGACTTTGATTTTCGTGTTTCCACACTTCCTTTGATTGAAGGAGAATCCATAGTGCTTCGAATTTTAGATAAGCAAAAAACACTTATGCCTTTAGAGACTTTGGGGTTTTCATCTGATGAGCTAGAAAAAATCACTAATCTTTTTAATTTACCCTATGGTTTAGTTTTTATTACAGGACCAACAGGAAGTGGAAAAAGCACAACAATGTATGGAATCTTAAATATCCTAAAAGAGAGGAATCTTAAAATCATCACACTTGAAGATCCAGTGGAGTATCGGCTAAAGCATATTTCTCAAGTGGCAATAGGAGCTAAGATTAATTTTGCATCGATTTTAAGAAATGTTCTAAGGCAGGATCCTGATGTTATTATTTTGGGTGAAGTGCGAGACAAAGAGACATTGCAAATTGCGATTCAAGCGGCATTTACAGGACATTTAGTTTTTGCGACACTACACACCAATGATTCGCTAGATACGATTGTGCGCTTATTGGATATGGGATTAGAATCTTATTTTATTTCCCAAGCTTTAAGTGGAATCATTGCCCAAAGATTGTTAAGGAAGCTTTGTAGGCATTGTCGAGAATCTCAAGATGGAGTTTTTATTTCAAAAGGTTGTGAAATGTGTAATTACACGGGCTATAGTGGGCGTGAAGTGGTTGCAGAGATTTTGTGTATGGATAAAGATTTAGAAGATTTTATCGCCCAAAAAATCACCAAAACAGAAATTTTAGAAAAAATCCTTGCCAATGATGAAAGCTTTACCCTAGAAAAAAGAGCGCTTAATAAAGCCAAAAATGGTATTACAGATCTTAAAGAAGTGTATAAGGTGATTAAATAATGCCTTCTTTTGTGGTTAAATACAAAAAGAATGGCAAGATTTATGAGCAAAAATTTAGCGCCCAAAGCAAAAAAGCACTTGAAGAAACCCTGCAAAAGAAGAAAGTTTTAGTTTTGGCGATAGATTATAAAGAGAGTTGGCTGGATTATTTTTTCTTGCAAAAGCCAAAGACAAAAGAAATTTCTAGCGCATTTTATCAGCTAAAATTTGGGTTAAAGGCTAATTTGCCACTTAAAGAAATATTAGAAAATATCCAAAAATATACTAAAAATAATTATCTGAAAATGCAGTTTTTAAAGGTTTCTAATTCGCTTCATCAAGGTAGGGAGTTGGCTGCTTGTTTTAGGGAAGCTGGTTTTTCAGATTTTATTTGCGCGATGATTGGGATAGGGCAAAAAAGCGGGAGATTAGTAGAATCGGTAGAGTTTATTTTGCTGGATTTGCAAAATAGACAAAAAAACCATAAGCTTTTAAGAAAGATTCTGTTTTATCCGCTTTTTGTGGTTTGTGTTATGGTTTTAGTTTTTTTAGGTATCACACTTTTTGTGCTGCCACAATTTGAAAGTTTATTTGCTAGTCTTGATTCATCTCTGCCTTTGGCTAGTCAAAGCTTACTTTTTATGAGAGTTTTGGTTTTAAATTATGGGGTTTTGATTCTAGGAGTGATGATTTTAGGATTATGGCTTTTGAGAAAACTTTATTGCATAAACAACAAATTTCAAGCAAAAATATCAAAATGGCTTTTAAAGATACCTTTTTTGGGGAGAGTGTTATATTTTTATCAAACTTCGCAGTTTTTATTGTGTTTTTATTGGCTCTATAAAAGCAATTTAGAGTTGAAAATAGTTTTGGAGATTGCAACAAAATCATTAAGTAATACTTATCTTAAAGAAAGATTGCAAGAGATTTATCCTAGCCTTATGCGTGGAGCTTTAATTGCAGATAGCTTTGAGGGCAGTGGAGTTTGGGATTTGTTAAGTGTGCAATTATTGCATAGCGCTAAGGATCAAGCGGGATTTTTAGAAGCTTTGGAGGTAATTTTGGCGCTGCATCAAGAAGAGTTGCAGAATAAAAGTGAGAGTTTGTTGGCAATGATGGAGCCTTTGATGGTTTTTGTGCTTGGGATTCTTGTGTTGTGGTTAGCACTTGGTATTTTTTTACCACTTTGGGAGTTGCCAATGCAAATTAAGGGGTAATTAAATTACTTTTTTTTAGTGGCTTTTTTGAGTTTTCTTTGTATAATGATTAACAAAAAAACATAAGGAATGTTAATGAAAAAGATTATTGCAATTTTGGCTTGTGGTTTGACTTTTGCAAGTGCTGCTTTAGAAGAGAATTTCAAAAAAAGCATTAAAGCTATGGCAGATGTTGAGGTGGAAGTGGAGTTTAAAAAAGAGCTTGTTAGCTTTCCTTCAATGTATTTTGTAATTGGTAAAACAAAAGGTGGTGATATTTTTCCTGTGATTGTGAGTAAAGAGGGTGAATATTTTATTGGATTAAGCAATGTTTTAAAGCTTAGCAATGTAGATACTCAAATGATGCAAGAAGCTTTAAATCAAGCACAAAAAGAGAAAGAGGCTAGAGATTCTAAGGTTTTAAAGGAGCTTTTTAGCAGTTTTAAAGAGAGTGATTTCTTGTATTTACAAGGAGAAGGTAAGAATCTCCCTACTAAGATTGTGGTCTCAGATCCAGATTGCCCTTATTGTAGAGAGCATTTAAAAAGCATCAATCAAGAGCTAAAGAAAGCTAATATTAAAATGATTTTTGCTCCAATCCACGAAAAAGAAGCCTTTGTCAAATCTCAACTTATTATGAATGAAGCAGCTAAGTTAAAAAAAGATGACACAAAAGGGAAGGTGGTGCTTTTAAATAAATACTTCAAAGACATAACCTTGAGTGATAAGGAGTTAAAGACAGATTTTTCACGAATCGCTCAAAATACAAAAAAGATTTTTGAAAGTGGAGTGATTAAAGGCGTTCCTTTTATTTATGAAGAGTAAAATGACACCAACATTAGAAATTACAAAGAGTGATGTTTGCGTCCTAAAATTAGGCGGTTTTTGGGATTATAAAATCCCAAAAACATTACTTTTAAGACTTGATTCTATAAAATTAACAAATGTTAAGATTAAGATTGAATTAGCAGAAAATTTTGATTTAGACTTTTGTGGTGGAGAGATTTTGGAGCGTTGGATTCTATCCTTAGAATCAAAAAATATTGTTTTAGAAAATGCTTTGAAAAATCACTCCAAAAGTCAGCAAATTTTTCAAATTCTTGCAACTAGAAAAAATCCCCCAAAACAAGATGTGGTGAAAGATTTTATCAAGCTACATTGGGATAGTTTGCAAATATTAAAGGGTTTTTTTAAAGATTCTATTAGAGTGATTGGATTTTTTGGAGAGATTCTTTATGCTTGGTTTGCAAGCTTTTTAAAGCCCAAAAATATTCGCTTAAAAGCAACTTTGTATTGCATTCAAGAATCATTAATAAAAGCGATTGGAATCGTAGCGTTGGCTTGTTTTTTAATTGGGGTTGTGATTGCCTATCAAGGTTCGATTCAGCTAAAGCAGTTTGGCGCAAGTCTTTTAATTGTTGAAATGAGCTCTATGCTAACTTTGCGAGAAATGGCACCCATTATTACAGCAATTATTATTGCAGGGCGGAGTGCATCAGCTTTTAGCGCAGAGATTGGAATGATGAAAGCAACTCAAGAAATTGATGCAATGCGCGTTATGGGATTTGATCCAATTACCTTTTTAGTTTTGCCTCGTATGTTGGCGCTTTGTTTAGTTTTGCCTTTGGTGGTTTTTATTGCTGATTTATTTGGGCTTTTGGGGGCTATGTTGGTATGTCAATTGCAGCTTGGAATTGGCACTGAGCAGTTTGTGGAGCGATTTTTGCAAGTGGTGGATATGCGGCATTTTTGGGTGGGGATTGCTAAAGCACCATTTTTTGGTTTAATTATTTCTTTTATTGGTTGTTTTCACGGATTTATTGTGGCTAAGGATACGCGTAGCATCGGAGTGCATACGACTAAAAGTGTTGTAGAATCGATCTTTTTAGTGATTGCCTTTGATGCGATTTGTTCGGTGATTTTTACAGAGATGGGTTGGTAAATGGGGGGTTTGCAAAAAGAAAGCTTAATAGAAGTTAAAAACCTCTACACAGGCTATGGCAAAAATATTATCCACGATGGCGTGAGCTTTGAGGTGTATTCTCGTGATATTTTCGCACTTTTGGGGGGTAGCGGAAGTGGGAAAAGCACTCTTTTAAATACGATGATTTTTCTTAAAAAACCCATTGGTGGGGAAGTTAGGATTTTGGGTAAGGAAATTTGGGGATTGGATGCTAAAGAAACTTTGGCAATGAAATTAAACTTTGGAGTGTTGTTTCAATTTGGGGCGTTATTTAGCTCTCTTAATGTGCTTGATAATCTTACCTTACCTTTGTGCGAATACACAAAATTTGACAAACAAGACAGAGAGAATTTGGCATATTTTTGGCTAACAAGAGTGGGGTTAAATCCTGAAGTTGCTAAGCTTTATCCCAGTGAATTAAGTGGAGGAATGGTGAAGCGCGTTGGTTTGGCTAGAGCCCTAAGTCTTAGCCCAAAGATTCTTTTTTTAGATGAACCAACAAGTGGGCTAGATCCTAAGAGTGCAAGACATTTTGATGCACTCATTAAAGAACTTAGAGATTTGCTTGGGATTAGCATTGTGATGGTAACGCACGATATGGAAAGTGTGAAGGGAGTTGTGGATAGAATGGTGGTCTTAAAGGACAAAAAAGTCTTTTTTCAAGGTAGCCTAGAAGAGCTAAGAGCGCAAACAGATTCATTAGATTTATTTTTGCATCAAATATAAGGAAAGAGAATGGAAACACGATTAAATTATGTATTGCTTGGAGTATTTTTTATCGCGGTTCTGTTGGCTTTAGCCGGATTTATTTTTTGGATGGGCAAATATGATAGGAATTTAAGCCAATATAATGAGTATTATATTTATAACAAAGAGCTTCCTAATGGTATTAGAGTAGAAACCCCTGTGAAATATTTGGGTTTGCCTGTTGGGTTTGTTAGGCATTATCAATTAAGTGGAAATGAAGTGGAAATTGTGGTGTGGGTTCAAAAAGAGATTGTATTAAATGAAGGTAGCAAAGTAGCAGTGCAATCACAAGGCTTAACAGGTGGTAATTTTTTAACTCTAATTCAAGGAAAGGGTGAGCCTTTTAAACAATCGCAAAAGGCAATTTTGGGGTTTAAAGAAAATTGGATTGAACAGGTGAGTTCTAAGGTTGAAAATGTAATGGCGCAATTAGAAACTAGTTTGGAGCGATTTAATCGATTGCTTAATGATAAGAATCTTGGAAATATTGAAGCAGGTTTGCAAAACTTTGCTGATGTTTCTGATGAACTTTACTGGGTGTTAAAAGATGCTAAGGCAGAGATTAAACACATTGGAGAAATAAGGGCGCGATTAAATGAGGGTTTAAAGCGTGGAGATTATAATTTAAGATTAATTCTAACACCTTTGTTGTTTGATTTGGAGCAGAATTCCAAGGCTTTGCAAAAAGTCTTGCAGGGGGGCAGTGATACTTTGGAAGATTTTAGAGATTCGCCAAGGAGTTTTTTGTTTGATGTAACTAAACAGAAACTTGGACCTCGTGAGTAAAGGAATGCAATGAAAATGAAAATAAAAAATATCATTTTGGGAATGATTTTGGTGGGTATTTTGAGTGGTTGTGTGGGCAAGGAGGTTTTGCCTGTGAGTTATTATCAATTAGAAATTCCTTATAAAAAGACAGAGTGCAAGAGTGTTCAGACTTATAATTGGTTAGGTGTTGAGGTTGCAGAGAAAATCAATACCAAAAAAATTGCTTACAGAGAGGCTTCTAATGAAGTCGCCTATTTTGCAAAGAATCAATGGATAGAATCTCTACCCAATATGCTTGATTCTTTGATGCTAAAGGCAGCTTATCAAAGTTGTATTGATTTAGTAGAAAGTAGAAATCCCTTAAGAGATTCTCTAAAGCTGTATGTGTTAGATTTTTCTTATGATGAGAGTTCTAATCGTGTATTTTTTGAAGCAAAACTCCAAAAGAGCACAAAAGATTCAAAGACTTTGTGGATTTATCGCGATGAAGTAGTGCCAGAGGGCGATTTTAAAGAGATTATCAAAACAATGAATGCGGTGATTTTAGATGGATATTTTGAAGCTTTTTCCCAAATATAGGGTGAAATTTATATGGAATATGTAATTTTTTTAGAAGATTGGATTTTGGAGGTTGTGATTGGGATTTTGCCCTTTGAGAGAGAAAAGAAGCAAAAAATTAAGCTAGAAGGGGAGTTTTACTATTTTAAGAATCAAGGGGAGACTTTTTTGGATTATCGTGAGTTAAGGAAGTTTTTTAAAGAAGCTTTTTTGAATGAATTTGGGCTATTAGAAGAAGCTTTAGAGTATTTTTCTAAAGAGATTCCAAAACGATTTTCACAGATTCAAAGCTATAAAATCACCATCACTAAATTAGAGATTTTTGAAGATTGTAAGGTGGCGATGCAAATTAGTCATAAAATTTGCTAGAATCATAAAAAAATAAAGGAATAGCATGGAATTATCAATTAATGCTCAAGCACCTAATTTTAGTCTGCCCAATCAAGATGATGCTGAAATTTCTTTGCAGGATTTTAGTGGAAGTTGGGTAGTTTTGTATTTTTATCCTAAGGATAAGACACCAGGTTGCACCAAAGAAGCTTGTGATTTTCGTGATAACTTATTAGAATTAAATGGTTTAAGTGTGGTTGTTTTAGGAGTTAGTCCTGATAGTGTCAAATCTCATCAAAGTTTTATAGAAAAAGAAAAATTGAATTTTACATTACTAAGTGATTCTAATAAGAATGTATTAAAAGCCTATGGTGCTTGGGGTCTAAAAAAGCTTTATGGTAAAGAATATGAAGGTGTCATACGATCAACTTTTATTATTAATCCGCAAGGAAAAATTGCATTTATGTGGAAAAATGTCAAGGTAAAAGGGCATATTGAAGCAATCAAAGAGAAATTAAAAGAATTGCAAAACTTACCAAGTTAGCACTTCTTTTTTGATTTTATTGAGACTATCAATGGCTTCTTTGAGCTTGGAAACTTCTTCGTCGATTTGTTGGAGATTCCACATATCAAGCGAGGGTGGCATATCTTGAGAGCCACGCTTTATCATCACATAATCTACAAAAGAAATCTTAGCTAATCTTAGGAGAAATTCTATTTCAGCTTGCGCTTCCTCGATTTTTTTTAGCAGAGAATCAATTCGTTCAAACATTGTCGCCTTTCTTCTTTGGTTGATAATTGGATTTTAGCATTTTTTGGTTTATAGAAATTTTAGAATAAGGTAAAATCAATCAATCCCTTTTTTGCTAAAAAGAAGCGAAATTTCTTTGGGATTTTGTTTTTGCGGAAAGTTTCTTTTTGGGATTTGGTTAGCTTATAGTGTGTGTAGGGAAAAATACAGATTTGATTTTGGGATTTTTCTAGAGCGATTTTGCCACCTAAAACGATAGAAAATTCTTGCTTGGTTAAGTGGGTTTGGCATTGCTGTTTTTGGGTTTTACTTAAGCAGTAACCTAGTTTTTTGGAGGCTTTGTCAATATAATAGAGACTAAGAGCGCTGTGTTTAAAAACAAAAAATCCCCCTAAATCTTCCAAATTTGTCTTGGAATGCTCTTTAGCTAGGAGTTCTAGGCTAAATTGAATCCCAGTTTGGAAATTTTGAATGAGAGGATTGGCAAAATATTTTCTAAAATAATTTCGCTTATAAGTGGTATCTGTATTGCTAGAATCTTCAAAATAAAAGATTTTATGGGTTTGCAAATACATTTGAAGCGTGATTCTTGGTAGAAAAATCATAGGGCGGAGAATGTAGCAGGTTTTTTGATTTTGTTTCCAAAAGAGGCTTTTGGGGGGTATTTGCATATTTTCTATACTAGTTCCTTTGCAAAATTGCATTAAAAACCATTCTAAATTATCATTGAGTTGGTGGGCTAAAATAAGATTTTGATAGGAATTTTGAGAGACTAAAGAGGTAAAAAAATCATAACGAATCGCCCTTGCATTTGCTTCAAAGTTTTTGTTAATTTTGGGAGCTTTAAGCGTGTAGCATTGTTTGTTATCCCAAAAGCAGAGTGTTTTTGCCCTTGAGATTTCTAGGTGTGATTGCTGTCTTATTCCATAATCCACTATTGCCACATCAAAGGTAATTCCATAGCTTTTTAGCAAAAAATAAAGCGCTGTTGAATCTAATCCTCCCGAAAAAGCAAGGAGATTCTTTGCATCTTTTAATTCTTCTAAAAATTCTAATTTAGGCTTTTCCAATCACGCAACCTAAAATGTTTTCCCCTGCAATTTCAGTGATTTTTACTTTGTAATAACCGCTTGTGATTTCTTCATCAATAGTTTTGTCGTTGATTAAAATCTCCCCATCAATTTCAGGAGCAAATCTTAACTCTCGTCCTGCGTAGAAAAACTCGTGTTCTTTGGATTTGCCCTCAATAAGTGCTGTGATTTCTGCACCTTTTAGTTTTTTTAGATTTTGTTGGTATTGTTGTGTGAATATTTTGTTGATTTTCTTTAGCCTTGAATGGATTGTTTTACTAGGGATTTGCTCCATTGTAGCGCTTTTAGTTCCTTCCTCTTTGGAGTAGGCAAAGAAATTAATGCGATCAAAAGAAAAATTTTCTACTAATTGACAAAGCTCATCAAATTCTTCTTCTCCTTCACCGGGATGTCCTAGAATAAAGCTAGTTCTAACAAAGCTATTGGGTGCTTTCCGCATCATTTCTAAAAGCTCCATAAACTCTCCACTTCTGCCCATAGCTTTAAGCACTTTTTGGGAAGCGTGTTGCAGTGGCATATCAAAGTAATTATGAAAAATTGGCGAATCAATAATTTTTTGAATAAGCTTCTTAGAGGTGGTGGAAGGGTAGAGATAAAGGATTCTAGCGCTTTTAATATTTACTCCCTCTTTAGCTAGTTCTTCAATGCCGCTAATAAGCTCTACAAGTCCATCTTTAATCCCTAAATCGCGCAAATAAGAGCTAGAATCTTGAGAGATAAAAGTAAAATCACTATAGCCTTCAGAGGCAAGGTTGCGCACTTCTTTTAGAGTGGATTGAAGTGTGCGCGAATGCAATTTGCCCTTAAAGCTTGGAATAGCACAAAAGCTACATTTTTGATTACAGCCCTCTGAGAGCTTGATGTAAGCGTGTATTTTTGATCCGCTAATGATTCGCTTATTGGTCTCATTGGCTAAAAAGACTCCCTTTGCATTAGAGAGGATTCTCTCCCCCTTTTTGCGTTCTTCTATCATTTTGTCAATTTTGTCATAATCTCCCACGCCGGTGATAATATCAAGTTCAGGAATCTCCTCTTTTAGTTCTTTGGCATAGCGTTCGCTAAGGCAACCACTAGCTACTAGAATCGCCCCTTGTTTTTTTGTTTCTAGGGCTTCTAGTAGCGTTTGAATGCTTTCTTTTTTGGCCGCTTCAATAAATCCGCAAGTATTGACAATAATCACATCGGCTTCATTGATTTCTTGTGTGTTTTCATAATCACTAAGTTTGCCTAGCATCACCTCGCTATCAACGAGATTTTTAGTGCAACCTAGTGAAATAAGATGAAGTTTTTTTTGCATTTTATAAACCTTGTATTTTTTTGAGTGCGGCTTTAACCATTTGCCCCACCTCATTTTTTTCTAAACCTTTAATGGCTTTTTGAATAATATCATTTTTATAACCTAGCGATTCAAGGGCTAGAATAACTTGATTGTAATCTGAATCTTTGTGATTTGTCTCATTTTGGCTTAGCTCTAGCGACCAACCAGAGAGTTCTACTAGGATTCTCCCTGCACTTTTTGGACCAATTCCAGGCACTCTTTGCATGGATTTAATGTCATTGTTTTCTACTACTTTAGCAAAAGTTTGTGGTGTATAGGTGGAGAGAATTGCCATAGCAACTTTGGGTCCTACGCCATTAATTTTAATGAGCGTATCAAAGAGTTTTTTTTCACTAGATTCTAAAAAGCCAAAGAGATTTTGTGCATCTTCGCGAATAATGTGTGTGGTAAGTAGCGTAATAGAATCGCCTTTGTTTTGAGTGATTTGGTTACTTGTTTGTAGAGAGATAAAAACTTCATAGACAACTCCAGCGCAACTAATAGCTATCTTGGTGGGCTCTTTGGAGAAAATTTTTCCTTCTAGGGCAATAATCATTTTGTCTCCTATAAAACTAAATGGATTTTATCATTTTTAAAAATAACTCTTGAGGGCTCTCCAGCTTTTGGGATTAGCATAAATTCATTTTTGGGAGAATAGAAAACATAATGGATTTCATTGTATCCCACCCAACCACTTTGCACAACAATAGTGCCTTCTTTGGTTGCTAAATCAAGCTTATTTAAAGCATTGTAAGCCTGTTTGGAGAGTTCGCTTAGGGTGTTGATTTTTGCTTTTTTTTCTTTAAGTGCGATCACTCGTGCGTGGTATTCTTGGAATTTAGCAAGTAAGTAGCTTGGTGGATTTGTGTTAGTATTTTTGTAATGGATTAGAATCTTTCGCATTTCATTGGCAGTATTTTTGATTTTTTGCAACTCTAGGCTTTCAACTTTTAATTCTTTGGTAAGCAAAATGGCTTCTTTGATTGAAGAATCTTTTTGGTCTAAAAGCTTTTGGTATAGCGCTTTGTTTTCTAAGCTATAATTAGCAGCAATGTAGAATCGGTTTTCACCCTTTTGCATAAGAGAAACCTCAATTTTTTTGGTGGCGTATAAAAAGGCATTTGAATGCAGGGTTTGGATAATGATTTCTTCTGCATAAATTTTACCTCCATACATTTGTTCCACTTCTACCCTTTGGGCTTCAATGATTCCAGTCTCTAAAGTTTTTATTTTGACATTTTTGGCTTGGAGATAGCCCTTGTGGTTTTTGATAGTGGCTGTTGTGGCATAGATTTTTGAATCTTGATGTGTAAAACCACCAATAAAAACTTCATTTGCGTTAATTTGTGCATTAGCCCCGACATTGCCTTGGATATTGATTTTAGAGGCTTGGACTTTCATTCCTTGTCCAAGCGCTTCTTTGAGTGAATCAGTTTCGGTAATATTAATCTCTGTCCCACTTTCAATCTTGCCAATAAGTGAGCCGGTTGTTTTGAGATTGACTTCCTTAGTCTCTAGGCTATTTTCTATATAAAGATAATCATCTTCGTATTTTAAAATCCCGCCAATTGCAGCAAGATAGCGAATCTCTAGAGGAGTTTCTTTGAGTTTAATGCTGTTGGGGTCAAATTTAAGTGTGCAGGGCTGATCAAGTGTTTTTGGATTTTCAGGGACTATATATTCACCACGGATATTTCTACCAGGTTTGCCCTTGGTAGCTTTATGAAAAATGCAGATGATTTCATCGGCTATAAGCGTTTGGAAATTTTGAGTTACTTCTTTTTTGAATTCAAGTGAGCTCTCATTTGGCGGAATGTAGCCAAAGCTTTGAGAGAGTAGGTAATTGACTTCTTTTTTGAGCGGATATTTTAAGATGCTTAAAAAATCTTTTAAAGCTTGTTTTTCTTCTTCTTCTTTAATAAATAAAATACGATTCCATGCTTTGAATTTCTTGATTTGGAGATAGAGATTTTCAAATTCTTGTGCGTTAAACACAAATCCTTCTCGGAATGTTATAAAAGCTTTTGAGAAAAACTTATCAGTAATCATATGGAATCGTGTTTCTTTTTTTTCTTTTTTGAACACAAGAATAGAATAGCGTTGAGAGATGAGAAGGTTGGGTTCTAAGAGATTATTGTAATGGTTAAAAAAAGTATTGGCTTCGCTTTCTTTTAGCGATTGGGGAGAGTAATCATAGGTTTTTTTGACATAGGTTGTGATTCCGCGTAATTCAAAATCAAGCGTATCTAAATTGCAACTTGATTGTGAAGCAATTTGCCTAAAAGCAAATTTAATATCCTCACATTCATTGATATAATAGGGTCTAAATGAGTTTTGCAAATCTTTTTTTAACATATTCTAAAAGCTTTTTATGTAAAAATATTGCCTTATTTTATCAAAAACCCTATAAGAAAAAGATTACATAAAGAGAATGACAAATGTTTTTAAGGGCTTTTTTAACTAATAGTAGCGGAATCTTGGCTTCAAGAATCTTAGGATTTATCCGCGATTTGATGACAGCTAGCATTTTGGGAGCTGGGATTTATAGCGATATTTTTTTTGTGGCTTTTAAATTGCCTAATCTTTTTAGGCGAATTTTTGGGGAAGGAGCGTTTAATCAAGCTTTTTTACCTAGCTTTTTTCAAGCGCGATTCCGCGGTGGATTTGCCTTAAAGATTCTTGCAGTTTTTTGCGGAATCTTGTTTGTTTTATCAATGTTAGTTTGGAGCTTTCAAAAAGAAGTTACTAAGGTTTTGGCTTATGGGTTTAGTGATGAGAATATCACACTTGCAGCACCCCTAGTGGCGATTAATTTTTGGTATTTACTTTTGGTTTTTGTGGTAACTTTTTTGGGAGCAATGCTACAATATAAGCGAAATTTTACCGCGTGGGCGTATTCTCCGGCACTTTTAAATTTGGCAATGATTGCGGCTTTGTTTTTAGCGCGAAATAGTCCTGCTTATGAGGCGGTTTTGTGGCTTAGTTACGGAGTTTTAGCTGGTGGAGTGGCACAGATTTTATTGCATTTTTATCCGATGTGGAGATTGAAGTTTTTTAGGCTTTTGTGTGTTGGTTTTAAGGAATTAAAGAGCAAAAAAGAAGCGGTAAATGCAAGTGTGAAATCTTTTTATAAACAATTTTTTCCTGCAATGATTGGGAGTTCTAGCGCACAACTAGCTTCCTTTATTGATACGCTTTTGGCATCTTTTTTGACAAGTGGGGCGATTTCGTATTTGTATTATGCAAACAGAATCTTTCAGCTTCCCTTAGCTATTTTTGCGATTGCAACTTCCACGGCGCTTTTTCCCTTGGTTGCTAAATATCTCAAAGAAAAGCAAGAGTTAAAAGCCCTAAAGGAGCTTTCTCGCTCTTTTTGGCTTTTGTGCTTTTTGCTTGGAGCTTGTGTGATTGGCGGGGTTTTGTTGCAAAATGAAATTATTTGGCTTTTGTTTGAGAGAGGGCAGTTTGGGCGTGAGAATACGCTAGAGACAGCAGCAGTTTTTAGCGCTTATATGTTTGGGCTTTTGCCCTTTGGGCTTTCTAGAATCTTTTCTTTGTGGCTTTATTCGCAAAACAAACAAGCCCTAGCAGCAAAAATCACAGCATTTTCTTTGGGTGTTGGGACAATTTGTTCGCTTGTGTTAATGCAGTTTTATGGCGCGGTTGGTTTGGCAATAGCAGGAAGTATTAGTGGTTTTTTTGTATTTTTTCTAACCTTACATTATTTTGGTTGGGGGAGATTTTTTAGCATTTTAAATCACCCCAAATGGCTTTTGATTATTGTTGCTTTGTTAGCTTTGGAGATTGTTTTGATTATGTTTTTTAAACAATATATTTTTATGCTTTAGGTATTATTTGATAGCAAAAAATTCTATGCCATTAATACTTTTTAATAAAATAATCCCTTCTTGCTGTAATTCTAAAAGTCTTTGAATGCTTGTTTTACTCCACAGGCTTTGTATGTCTGCTTTGCTCATAGGACGCAGGGCTAGGGTTTTTAGAATCTCATCTTTTGAGAGTTCTAAATTGTCTTTTTTTGGGCTTGTGATTCTCTTGGGTAAAAACACAGGTATGCCATAGCTTTTAAAAATTGCTTCAAAGTTTTCTAACGATTCTTGTGAAATAGGATCAACTTTGTAAGCAGGTGGTCTATCAATACTGCCTATATCTAGTCTTTTTAGTCGCATTGGTGCTAGGAATCTTGCCATTTTTTGCACTTCTTTTGGATCATCATTCACGCCTTTGACAAAAAGAATTTCTGCATAAAGTTCTCCGCTAAAGTCGGAGCTAAATTGGTAGATTCCTTGCAAGATTTGTTCTAGGGAAATATTTTTAATGGGTCTATCGATTTTTTTAAAGACTTCAGGAGAGATGGCATCAAGAGAGAATTTGACTTTATCAAATAGCAAACAAGCCCTAGAAACACTTAAATCCCAAAGTAAAGAGCCATTGGTTAATAATAGGGTTTGCGTGTCGCCTTTTATGTCTTCTAGTCGTAGCATTAATTCGTATAAATTAGGGTAGAGTGTGGGCTCTCCATTTGCAGTAATGGTTAGGGATTGGATATTTTTAAATTTATTTAGAGCTTCTTTTATGGCAGTTAGGATTGTATCAACTTCTAAGATATTTTGCATAGAATCTTGAGCTTTTTTGCCCTCTAGTTCGCAGTAGAGGCAGTCATAATTGCATTGTTTGGTTTGGGGTGAGAGATCTACACCTAGCGATTCTCCAAACCTCCTTGAAGTAATAGGTCCAAAAATGATATTCATAGCTTTTCCTAATGGTTAAGGGATTTTTTAAGATTATAACACAAAGGTATTAAAGCAGATTTATAAAGTAGATTCTAAAGCAGAGAAAACTTTAGAGAAAACTCTAAAGTTATTGTGGATTAGCAGTGAGCGTGAGTAGGATTTTAACTTCATCGCCTACTAGGCTATCTTTAAGATTAGATTCCCATACCACATCAAAATCAGAACGCTTGATTGTTGCATTAGCTTTGATTTGCAAGGTTGCGCCATTAAGTGTTTCTGTGCTTTGAAGCACGATAGGCTTTGTGATGCCTTTGATGGTTAAATCCCCATAAATTTTACCTGTTTCAAACTTAGTCATTTTAAAAGTCATATTTGGATATTTTTTAGAATCAAAAATATCTGCAGCGTTTAAATGTTCATCGCGTTTGGCATTAGCTGTATCAACAGAGGCAATTTCAACGCTACCTTCTAGCAAATTTAGGACTTTTTTAGCTGCATCATAGTCAATATTGGCACTGAATTTATCAAATTTTCCATCTACTTTGGTGAGCTTGAGATGAGAAATTTCAAAATTTACTTGAGAGTTGTTTGGATCTAAGGCATACGGCTCAGCCAAAAGGGGATAGCTAAATAGAGCAACAAAAGCAGAAATAGATAAGATTTTTTTCATAGAACGATCCTTTTTTTTAGATTGAATATGGAGATTATAGCATATATTTTAGAAATTATTTTTATGTGAAGGTGATTGGCTGTTTTGTGGGTGTTTAATTTTGTGTAGAGTAGGGGATGGGTAGCGCTTGATGCAATGGGTTTGATGGCAAAGCGTAATGCAAAAGGTGCTAAGATGTAAATCCAAAACCCATAGCTCAAAAACTCTCATTTCTAATATATTAGGAAGAGGAGATAGGCTTTATATAAGCAAAAGATTTAAATTCTATTGAACAATAGGTTTTAATTTGCCTTGATTGGGTTTTTATATTGTCAATAGCTTTTAATGCCATTTTTTGTCATATAAAAAATGGCATTAAAAATCACTTTTCTATATTTATTTTATATGATAAAATTGATGTTATTGTGGGTGGAGTGTGTCAAATGTAGCACCTATAGCCACGATTTGAACTATTTTTTTGCTTTGAGATAAGCTCTTTGTGGGGCAGGATAGCCTTCTATGGTTTTTGTCTTATCGGGGGTTAGAAAATCCTCCAAACTCTCTGCATTACTCCAAGGAGTTTTTCTTTGTTCATCGATGCCTGTTTTTAGGGTTGCAATATGCGTGATTTCTTTAAAACCACAAAATTCTAGCCAGTTTATAAAAGTTTTTAAGGTAGGGATAAAATAGACATTGGGCATTTTGGCATAGCGTTTGTTGCGTGGGCAAAGCGCAATCTCATCATTTCCTTCTATGATAATGCTATCAAAAATTGCTTCCCCGCCTTGTTTTAGGGAATTGTAGATGGTTTTAATAGAATCGATGGGGCTTTTACGATGATAAAGCACTCCAAGACAAAGTAAAATATCAAAGTTAATATCTAAAAAAGGCAAATCCTCAATGCCTAAAAGCTCAAAATTAAGCCTTGAATCTTGGATAAAAAACTGCATAAAATCAAATTGTAATTTGCATAAGGGCATAGGATCTAAGCCGATGATTTTTTGGGGATTTTCTTTAAGCATTCTAAACATATAATAGCCATTATTACAACCAATATCCCCTATGATTTTATTTTGTAAATTTAGATGAGGCTCTAGAATATTGTATTTAATGGCACTATTCCACTCGCTAAGAATCTCCAAAGAATTAATCTTAAAAGGTCCTTTTCTCCAAGGAATAAGGGTTTTTGCCACTTCTGTAATGTGGTGGAGTGAAGATTCTGTGAGATTGGGCAAAGAGAGATTAATAAAATCATCAAAGCTAAAAGTAGCATTTCCTAGCTCATTTTGGGGAAGGCTTTGCAAGGAGTTTAGGGATTCAAATAAAGGTGCAATGTGTTTGTGAGTTAATGCTAAATTGCGCTTTGCTTGGATTTCTTTTAGGCTTTGCATTAAAAAACTTCTTCTCTCATTTGGGGTTGTTTGCCATCTTTGTAGATGAGATTATCCGGGCAGGTCTCCACATAATTCCCTTGTGAATCATAATAATAGCCCTTTTCATCCCAATAAGAATTAGAATATCCACATTCATTACGATAAAGACAACCACTTAAAAAAGCGGAAATAATTAGGCTTTGAAGTATCAAAAGTTTCATTTTTACTCCTTTGTTTTAGATTCTAGCAAATAAGATTCCCAGAAATCTCTCTCCAAGGATTTCTGGATCTATGAGTGTGCGGATTTTTGGGGAGAGGCGCATAAAAGATTCTAAACCAAAGTTTTGAATATACCACTCGCCAACTTGATCTAATCCCATATCCACAAGGATTTTATTTTGTCTGCCAAAGAAAATTTCCTTTGCGCCTATTTTTGAAAAAAGTATTTTAAGGTAAGAAAAATTAACTTCATAAGTCAAATCACTTTTTCCAAAAGATTCTAAAAGATGGGCTTGATAGGCTTTTGAAGTGGGATTTGAGAAGAAATTATCTGTGGTGTGGTTATGATAAAGTCGCAGTGAAAAAGCATTGCGTGGGTGGAGATTCCCATAATCAAAAGTTAAAAATGCAAAAGATTTTGCACATAAGCTAAGTGAGTCTATAAATTCAGGCAATTTGGGTGGAATCTCACCGATTTCTATATTCATTATTTGAGCGGTTTGTAAAATAATTTCTGGGGCGGGTTTGAAAATGAGTGAATTATTTTGTATGTATGCCATTTCGCCCTTAAAAAATAGCTCACAAGCAAAAGAATCAAAAAGTTCATTGCTTACAAAAAAGATAAAGTCATAACCACACTCTTTTAATTCTTGCAAAGAATTAAAAGTGATTAGGGGAGTATTTTGGGATTTTGCAAAGGTTGATTTTTGAGTATTTTGGAGATTTTTAAGTGGCTCAATTGTGCAAAAATGAAGTTTTTCAAAAAGCGTAAAATGTGCTAGAAAATTTGCAATATCACTAATTAGATACCCCCTATCAGCACCTATTTCTACAATGGCGATTTTATTAGGCAAGAGTTTAAGCGATTGACTTAGAAAATTTTTAATAAAATTAGCAATGCAATAGCCAAAAAAGAAACTCACACTCACGCTAGTGTAAAAATCCCCTTCTTTTCCAACTCTATGGTTTTGATAATAGCCTTTTTCTCCATAAAGCCATTCTTGCATAAATTCTGAAAAAGACTGGAGATTAGAGGTTTTCACGCTGTTCTTCTAATTCAAAATATTGCAAAGTTTTTTCTTCACAAAGGGCTTGTTTGGATTGGAGCTCCAAAGAGACTTCTTGGAGTTCAGCTGTGCTTAGAGTATTTGAATAAAGCTTGGATTCAAGCTCTTTAATTTGGCATTCAAGCTCTTCAATTTCTTGGGGCAGAATCTCTAAAAGGCGCATTTGATGATAAGAAAGCTTTGTCTTTTGTTTTTCGGCTTTAGGCTTATCTTTTGAAACCTGCAAAGAGTTTTCAAAAATTTGATAATCTTTAAGTTCCTTTTCTATTTCAAGGTATTCGCTAAAGTTTTTGTGGGTTTCTTCAATGTTTCCATTACCTTTAAAAACAAGCAGTTTTTTGGCGATTTTATCCACAAAATACCGATCGTGGCTCACAAAAATAATCGCTCCATCAAAGCTTTGCAAGTATTCTTCTAAGATGTTAATGGTGGGAATATCCAAATCATTAGTGGGCTCATCTAAAATCAAGCAATCATATTCCTTGGTAAAAAGCAAGGCTAAGGCAACACGATTTTTCTCTCCACCGCTTAGAGTGCCGATTTTTTTGTCTAGGAATTCCTTAGGAAAAAGGAAGTTTTTAAGATAGCCAAAGACATGCATATTTTTTCCTTTGACATCGATTCTATCTCCGCCAAAAGGGCAAAAGGTTTCTAGCAAATCCTTAGAATCATCCAGCATTTCTCTGTGTTGATCAAAATATCCTATTCGCACTTCTCCACATTCTATTTTCCCTTTTTGAGGCTTTAAGCGACCTAGCATTAATTTTAAAAGCGTTGATTTACCTGCACCATTTTTGCCTACAATGGCTATTTTATCGCGTTGTAAAATGCGCGTTGAGAAGTCTTTGATGAGCAGTTTTTTGTCAAGACTAAAGGAAATATTTTGTAAATCAAACAACATTTTTTTGCGATTCACCCCTTCTTCTTGATTGAAATGTTTTTTTTCGCGTTCTAACTCTAAAGTCATTTTTCGGATAATGGAGGGATTGTTTTTGGCGGTTTGTCGCATTTGCATGATGCGCTCTTTTCTGCCTTCATTGCGTTTAACTCTTGCCCTCACTCCACGCGCCAACCATTCTTCTTCTGCTTTTAAGTGCTTAAGTAGCGTTTCATGGCTTTTAGCAAGGCTTTTTAGGAGTTCTTCTTTGGCTTTTAGATAGTCTCCATAACCACCTTTGAAACTTCGAATCTTGCAGTCTTCTACTTCTATAACGCGTGTGGCAATTCTATCAATAAAATACCGATCGTGGCTAATAAAAATAAGCGTCCATTTTTCTCTTAAGAGTAAATCTTCTAAAAATTCTACCATTTCAACATCAAGATGGTTTGTAGGCTCATCAAGCAGTAAAATATCAGGCTTTCTTAGTAGCAAACAAGCTAAAGCCACTCGTTTTTGCTCTCCACCACTTAAGAGATTAGCAAAGTTGTCTTGAAGCTCTTTGAGGGCAAAAGTTTCTAGAATCTGATTGATTTTATTGTCTAAATCCCAAGCATTGTGATGATCAATAAAATTACTTAAAAGAGAATGTTCTTTGATGAGCGATTCATCATCGGGGTGATTTTGGAGTTTTTGAGCGATTTCATCTAGCCTTTTTCTAGCCTGTGTGAGCTCTTCTAAAGAATGCAAAATAACTTCCTTGACACTCTGCCCCTCTTGAAAAACAGGCTTTTGGATTAAATGCTTAATTTCTAAATTGCCTTGGAAGATTCGGCTTCCCTCATCGGCTTCCACTTCCCCACTAAGAATCTTAAGTAGTGTTGATTTTCCTGCACCATTTTTGCCTACAATAGCCATTCTCTCTCCCTCTTGCACACTAAGGGAAACATCACTCAAAATGGGCTTATAGTCGTATTGTTTGGAGATATTTTGTAAAGAAAGATTAGCCATTTTTTTCCTTAGGTTTAAAGAGTAGGGCAAAGCAAAAAATACCGATAATTAATGAGAGAAATTGCCCTTGTGTTAGCCAATTAAAAGCTACAAAGCCAAGCTGTGAATCAGGCTCTCTAAAGAATTCTGCGACAAAGCGCATAAGTGAATAAAGCACGCCATATAAGATTCCAATCTGTCCTATAAAACGCGCCTTTTTTCTCCACAAAAAGAGAATTGTAAAAACAACAATACCCTCCAAAAAGGCTTCATAAAGCTGACTTGGGTGGCGCAAGATTCCATCTACATAAATCCCCAAAGCGCTTGAAGTTTCTCTGCCAATTAGCTCTTGATTAAGAAAGTTTCCGATTCTGCCAAATACATAGCCTAAAGGAATACTAAGTCCAGCTAAATCCATAAAAAGCCAAAAATTAACTTTTTTAATTCTTGCAAAGATTAAAGAGGCAATTAAAAAGCCAATGACTGCCCCATGATAGCTCATTCCGCGAATCCCAACAAAATTTCCATCTTTATCTAAGGGATTGAAAATTTGCCAAGGGTGAGTGAGATAATAAGCGCTAAAAGGATCATAAAAGATAATATATCCAAGTCTAGCGCCTAAAATAACACCAATTTCTACCCATAAAAAATAACTTTCCAAAAGCGCACTTGAAATAGGATAAGAATCTTTTTTGGCAATCCATTTTGCCACACCAAGTGCCACAAGCAAAGCTAAAACATACATTATCCCATACCAATGCACACTAATACCAAAAAGATTGAATGCAATAGGATTAAAAGCACTATAAATATTATTCCATTTTTCCATTAATAACCTCAAAAAATTCATGCAACCCTAAGTATAAAAAGCGCTCATACAAAAGATCATCAGAAATGTAAAAATGAAATTTAAAGCCATCGTCTTTGGCAAGTTTTAGCCAATATCCTAAAATATAAAGACTAATATCTTTTGCGTGTGGAATGCCAAAAGAGATTTCATTTATTGGGGCTTTTCGTATTTTTTCTAAGAGCAATTTTATATCTTGATAATCGCTAATATCTTTTAATTTTCCTCGTAAAATATAAATATCTTCTTGGATTTTTTCAATTCGCAAGTTTAACCTTTCTTGTTGAAAATTGCTAAAAGCGGATTCTAACAAAATAAAAGTAAAATTCAAAAAAGTAGTTATTTTAGATTCTTAAAAGATGAGTTTTGTTCTTACGACAAAATCGCATAAGAGAGATTATGATAATTATATAAAATTTATAAAGTTTTTTTTGTGATTCTTTGGGTAGAATTCTTGTTTTGGAAAATCAAATTGCTATGGCAATATTTTTTAAGGTTTTTAAAAAAAAGAAGCAAAAAGGCTTTGAATGGTGAGATTTGCAATTGTTGGTGCTGGTGGGCATGGGAGAGTGATTGCTGATATTATTTTGGCATGTGGGGGCGAAATTGCTTTTGTCATTGATGATTCTCCACAAGGCAAAATTTTGGAAAATAAAAATGCTATCTCCCCTAAAGAATTTTTAATGTTGGGTTTGCAAAAAGAAATTAAGATTACATTAGCTATTGGGAATTGTCAAGCAAGAAGAGCCTTTTTTGAAGTTTTTAAACAGCAGGGTTTTGAGATTCCAAGCCTTATTCATTCAAGTGCAATTATTTCTAAAAGTGCTAAAATAAGCGAGGCTTGTGTGGTGATGCCAAATGTAGTGGTGAATGCAGAGAGCACGATAGAAACAGGTGTGATTTTAAACACAGGTTGTGTGGTGGAGCACGATTGTAAGGTGGGAGAATTTTCTCATCTAGCCCCCAAAAGCGCACTTTGTGGTGGTGTTAGAATCGGAAAAGATTCACATATTGGGGCAGGAAGCGTTGTGATTGAGGGTAGAAGTGTGGGCGATGGTTGTATGATTGGAGCAGGAAGCGTTGTAATTAATGATATTCAATCCTTTAAAAAGGTTGTAGGAAATCCAGCAAAAAAGGAGTTACAATGAGTTTTAGAATCTTTTTGTCCCCACCACAAATGGGAAAAAATGAGCAAAAGTATGTTGATGAAGCTTTTAAGAGCAATTATATTGCACCATTAGGGGAATTTGTCAATTCCTTTGAATTGGCAATGCAAGACTATACTAAAAGTCCTAACACACTCGCGCTTAGTAGTGGCACAGCGGCTTTGCATTTGGCTTTAAGAGTGGCAGGAATCACTAAAGGTGATTTGGTTTTGGCAAGCACTTTTACTTTTATAGGTTCGATTGTGCCTATTTTGTATCAAGGGGCAACACCGGTTTTTATTGATAGTGATTCTTCGTGGAATCTCTCCCCTAAACTTCTAAGAGAAGCACTAGAGAGCTTAAAAACAAAGCCAAAAGCCTTGATTTTGACACATCTTTATGGGCAGTGTGCTAAGATTTCTGAAATTGTAGAAATTTGTAAAGAATATGGGGTTTTGTTGATTGAGGATGCCGCGGAATCTTTAGGGGCATTTTATAAAGGACAACATACTGGAACTTTTGGAAAGTTTGGCGCATTGTCTTTTAATGGTAATAAAATTATTACAACAAGTGGTGGGGGAATGCTGCTAGGCAAAGATTCAAGCCAAATGCAAAAGGCAAGGTATTATTCCACTCAAGCAAGAGAGAATCTGCCTTATTATGAGCATTTAGACTATGGTTATAATTACCGCCTTAGCAATATTTGTGCAGCAATTGGCGTAGGACAGCTAGAAGAGATAGAAGACAAGGTTGCAAAAAGGCGAAAAATTTTTGATTGGTATCAAGAAAATCTCTCTAGTGAATTTGTAGAATTTATGCCTGAGATTCCTGATTCAAGGGGAAATCGTTGGCTAAGCACTTTGAGATTTAAAGAGAAGAAAGTCAATGTAATGGAACTTGTAGGGATTTTAGCTAACAAAGGCATTGAATCGCGTCCATTGTGGAAGCCTATGCATTTACAGCCTTTATTTAGAGATTCTATAAGTTTTTGTGATGGCATTTCTCAAAGTCTCTTTAATAATGGAATTTGTTTGCCTAGCGGTGGAGCCTTAGAGCGCAGAGAGATTGATGAGGTATCGGGCTATATTTTGGATTATTTAAAGAGTCTTTAAGTGATAAAGTCTGCTATTTTTCGTCCAAGCAATCTCAAGAGAATCCTATTTTTTTTGGTGATTGATATTATTGTTTCATATTTTACTTTGGTTTTATCATATGATTTGCGTTTTAGCTTTCAGGTGCCATTGGAGTTTAACGACGGAGTGATTCTTGCCTTTTTGGCTTTGATTGTCTTAAAAATTAGTGCTTTGTGGGTTTTTAAAATTTACTTAGTGCCATGGCGATTTTTTGGACTAAGCGAAGCTTTAAAAATTATTTATGCACATATTTTGGCTTATGGAATCTTTACGCTTTTATTCTTTTTGGGATTTTTTGATAAATTTCCTTTGAGTGTGGTAGTAATTGACTTTGTAATTTCTGGGATTTTGATTGGAGGGATTAGAATCTCTAAACGAATTTATTTGGAGAATTCTCCCAAAAACTCTCCTAAACCTGCTTTGATTTTTGGAGCTAATACACAAGCAGCTACACTCATTAAAAGTGCCCTTAATAGTGAAATTCCCTTTTATCCCTTGGCGATTATTGATGAAGATAAAAAGGAACAAGGTAATTATATTTCAAATCTCAAAGTCTATCCTAAAGCAGCCCTAAAAGAACTTTTGGAGAAGCATAAGATTAAAAGTGTGATTCTAACCAAGCCTTATGCTAAGCCACCTTTAGAGAAACTTTTTAATGAATTAACACAAATAGGGATTGAAGAGATTAAAATTGCCTCAATGCTCAAAGAAGACAAGCCACTAGAAGATATTTCAATTGAGGATTTACTCTCGCGACCTAGTAAGGATTTGGATAAAGAAGTCATTGGAGAGTTTATTGCTAATAAAACAATTCTAATTACAGGGGCAGGTGGAAGCATCGGTAGTGAGATTGTGCGGCAGTGCGTGGAGTTTGGGGCGAAGCGATTAGTTTTGCTAGATCATAGTGAATACAATCTTTATGCAATTACAGAGGAGCTAACAAGAAAAATTTTCTCTAAAAATGACAAAAAAAATTTATTGCGTGCGGTGATGTTTTCAATCTTGGAAAAAGATCGACTTTTGGAGCTTATGCAAGAAGAAAAGCCTGATATTGTCATGCATGCTGCAGCTTATAAGCATGTTCCACTTTGTGAATATAATCAAAAAAGTGCTATTGAAAATAATATTTTAGGGAGTAAAAATGTGATTGATTCTGCTATAGAATCAAAAGTCCCTAAAATTGTGATTATCTCCACAGACAAGGCAGTGCGCCCCACAAATGTAATGGGTGCAACCAAGCGAGTGGTTGAGCTATATGCGCAAAATGTTGATTCAAAACAAAGTGAGATTGTGGCGGTGCGGTTTGGAAATGTGCTTGGAAGTAGCGGTTCAGTGGTACCAAAGTTTAAAGCACAGATTCAAAGTGGAGGACCAATTACTGTAACTCATCCAGAAATCACGCGATATTTTATGCTTATTCCTGAAGCGTGTCGCCTTGTTTTACAGGCTTCTGCAATTGCTAGGGGTGGAGAGATTTTTATCTTGGATATGGGAGAGCCTGTTAAAATTGTGGATTTAGCTAAAAATATGCTAAAACTTTATGGCAAAGAAGAGGAAATAGAGATTATCTTTAGTGGATTGCGACCGGGAGAGAAGCTTTATGAGGAGCTTTTGATTGGTGAGAGTGAGGGTAAGACAAAATACCCTTCAATTCAAGTAGCTCGCCCTACAAGTTATGATATTAATAAGCTTAATCAAGATATTAGTGAGCTTTTAGAAACACAAGAAGTGATAGCAAAATTAAAAGAAATTGTAGTGGAGTTTAATCATAATGCACACGGACAATAAGCCAACTCTTGCCTTGGTGGTCTCTTCACTTAGAATGGGTGGGGCTGAGAAAGTGGCGAGTTTTTTAGCAAATGCTTTAATTGATTCTTATCGAATTATTTTAATATTGTGGAGCGATAAAGATCACTTTTTTAGCTTAGATGAACGCATAGAAGTGGTGGTGATTGCAACAAAAATGCGTGGAATGCTTGGGAATATAGAGCGTATTTTTAGGCTTAAGCGTTGTTTTAGGGAGCATAAGGCGGATTTGGTGATTAGTTTTATTCATCAGACTAACATTTTGGCGATTTTAGCTGCTAGAGCAAACAAGATTCCAGTGATTGCAACAGAGCATAGTATTTATGCAAGTTTGGATCATCTTAAGATTTGGAAATTTTTGCGCCAAAGGGTGTATCCATTAGCAGATCATATCACCACGCTTACTCAAAAAGATTCAAAGCATTATGGATTTTTAAAAAATGTTAGCGTGATGCCTAATCCAGTTGTTATCCATAAAACTACAGAAGCAGATTGGCAAGATTTTATCGCCCATAAGCCCTATATTTTGAGTGCAGGGCGAATGATAGAAACAAAGCATTTTGAAGAGTTATTAGAAGTTTTTGGACAATTCTCTAAAAAAAATCCTCAATTTTCACTGCTTTTAGCAGGTGATGGAAAGTGTCGTGATTCTTTAGAAAAACAAGCCCAGAATCTAGGGGCAAAAATTGTTTTTTTAGGGAAAGTTGAAAATCTTTATAGTGCCTATCAAAATGCAGAATTTTTTGCCTTAACTAGCCATAGGGAAGGTTTAAGTAATGTTTTAATTGAATCTTTAATGTGTGGAGCGCCTGTGATTAGCTATGATTGCCCTTATGGACCTAGCGAGATTATAAGTGATGGCAAAAATGGAATCTTAGTTAAAATGGGCGATAAAAATGCCCTATTAAAAAGCTTTGAAGTAATGTTGGCTAAAAGGCAAGAATTTGCCAAAAATACGCAAGTGATTTATGAAAAATTTGGAGAAGAAGTAGTTTTAAAAAAGTGGAGAGAGCTTATTGCTCTAACGCTTAATAAAAAGAACTAAAGAACCAAAGAGAATCAAAAACCCTCCAAAATATTGCAACAAGCTAAGATTTTCTCCCAAAAGCCACAAAGAAAGCAAAACCCCCACAAGAGGCTCTATCATACCTAAAATCGCTGTTTTAGTTACATTAATTCTTGGCATTCCAAGGAAATATGCTATCATAGGGAAAAGCGTGGAGACAAAGGTAAGTCCAAGAAGAGCAAAGATTCCAATGGGGTTAAAGCTGTTGAATTGTGGTGGATTTGGAATCATAAAACCAAGAATCATCAAGGCGGCAAAGAGACAAATATAAAAACTGCAAACAACAGAGGAAAGATTGCTGGTATAGGATTTGCTAAAAACAACATAGAGTCCATAAAATAATGCACCAATAAGCGATAAAATCACACCATAAACGCTAAGCTGGAGATCTTTTGGAGGCTGAAGTATGATTGCTAATCCTGCAAAACACAAAAAGAGTGAAAAGAGTGTTTTAGTTTGTAGTTTTTGTCTCAAAAAGATGAGGGCAATAAGAGCGACAATAATAGGATAAATATGATAAATAAGCACAGAAAGCGAAGCAGGAATATAGCGCAAAGAATCAAGATAGGCAAAAGACTGAATAATATATAAAATGCCGCCAAGGAAGAAAAATTGCAAATATTGCAATTTTGTAAGCTTAAGAGAGATGCGCTTATAAAGCGCCCATAAAAATAACAAAAAGGCGCTACAAAGGAAGCGAAAAAATAAAATAAAATCAGTTGAGATTCCATTATTTTGAGATACTACGCTCCACACAGGCATAATCCCATAAGCAATACTCGCACCAACAATCCATAAAATACCAATTTGTTCATTACTTAATTTTTGCATTAAAGAACTTTTAATTTTAAATGCATTATTGTAATATTTTTAAAATAAATTTTGAAG